>DATFRX010000142.1:0-2112 GCA_035262905.1 Nocardioidaceae bacterium | reverse complement strand
CCACCTCGACGCCTGTGGTCACCGTCACGGTCGGGTCGGCAGGGAGCACTCCGGCCGGTGGCGCCGAGCTGGCCCTGTCGTACGCAGCGGAAACCGGTCTCGGCGCCGCACTCGACTGGCATCGCGCCGGCGCAGCGCCACCGCTGCACATCGGCCTCTGGCCGCAGCCGGACATCGACGCCGCGCTGCGTGGACTCGCCGTGCTGATTCCGAGCGAGATCGGACGACGCGGTCTCGACTACCTTCGCGGGCTCGACCCGTCGGTCACTCCCGTCGTCGATGCGGCGCTGGACGCCATCGGCCTGCTGGGTGCCGCCGACGTCGACGGCAGACGTGCGGTGCTGTCCCCGGCCGGCCTGATCACCGATCCGGTCGGCTGGTTCTCCCACCCCGGGGCATTCGGCGGCGCCGGAGTCTTCGACGCATCCAAGGTGGTCGCATTCCTGGACGCGATGAAGCCGATCCTCGGCATCGCGGGCGACACCGGACGGTGGCAGCTCAGCGACGGCGTCAGCCTCGCCGCGAGTAGCCGCGACGGCCAACTGGCGCTCACCGTCGAGGTTGACACCGGAGCGCTGGTCGCCATCCCCACCGCGGTCGGCCGCCTTCGGCTCCTGGTGACAGCCGGACTCCTGGTCCGCCTCGGCGCCGCGCCGATCCCGACGATCGACATCTCGGTCGGTCTCGACGACGGCGACACGACTGTGCCCGGCACCCGAGCGCTGCATGTGAGTCTGGACGGCGACGCGCTGACGGTCTTCGTTCGGCCCGGCAGCGGCACCGACATCGCCCTCTACCCCAACCCGCCCGGACTCGGATCACTCGCGACCGACGCCGTCGAGCTGGCGCTGCCGTACATCTTGAACCAGCTGGCCGAACTCGCCCCGGAGACGGATGTTCGTGGCGACGTCGGACGAGTCGTCGCCGCTGCCGGCGACCTGCTGGCGCTGCGGGAGAACGGCAGCTTCTCGGGAGGCCTGCTGACCGCGTGGGCCCAGGACCCGGTCGCCAGTCTTCGAGCCGCCCTGCTCGCGCCCAGCGACGCGGCACTGACCACCGTCCGGGACGCACTCGATCCCCTGCTCGACACGATGGGCAGCGTCGCCGTCAACGCCGGCGCGCTGTCGATCACGGTGGGCGGCGTCAGCCTCTCGTGGCTGCCCAACCCACTGGTCGTGACCATCGCCGCGGAGGCCGACCTTCCCGGCGTGGAGCATGCCCGTGTGTCGATCGGGCTGAACGAGTCCGGTGTGCAGTCACTGGACGCCACGATCGGTCCGGCCGCCATCGACGCGGGCGGTGCGATCCTGCGCCCGTTCATTCGAGCCGCGGTCGGCAACGCACCGGCCGACGGTCGCCGCATCGAGCTCGGGCTGGCCGGCGGGATCGACCCGGAGGCGACGTCAGTGGCCGCCCGCTGGTATCTCGACGGTCTCGGCGACGACGCCTTCGCCCTGGTCGACGAGCTCCAACGCACCGCGCCGGAGCTCGTCGCGGTCGCCCTGATCGAGCTGCTCATCGACCTGGTCGCCGGCTTCGTACTCACGACGGACGCGGTCGTCAACGTACTCGGGAAGGACGTCGGAAGCAGTACGGTCCGCGACGTACTCACCGGTCCGGTGCTGAGCGACGCCGACCCAACCCAGCTCGACGAGGAACTGTTCGAACCCAACGAGCTGCTCAACCGCCTGTTCGAGCTGGCCGCCAATCTCGCCGCGGCGCAGCCGAGCGTACGGATCGACGACGTGCTAACCATCGGGCTCACCGGCGGCGGTGGACGCGCTGGAGTGACGATCGGCGTGGACGGGCGGGCGAAGCTCGGCGGGGACGACGTCGTGGTCTGGCTGGAGGCGGACACCAGATGGGTGCAGCGACCGGACGGCGTGACACCGGCCGAAGGCCTGTCGCTGTTCCTGCTCGACACGTCCGGGGCGACCCCGGAGATCGATCCCGGAATCGAGATTGGTGGCCTGGGACTTCGGGTCGGCCGCGAGGACGCACCGCTGCTCGACCTGGGCGTCACGCTGGGCTCGGTCGCGGTGCACGGCTACGGGCACATCGGGGCCGGTGACACCGGCGCCGGCGTGCAAGTGCAGCTGAGTGACCTGGCGG
>DATFRX010000141.1:0-3185 GCA_035262905.1 Nocardioidaceae bacterium | reverse complement strand
GCCACTCGGCCAGACAGGCCAGCGACTGGGCGGCGAACGCCTCGTTGAGCTCCACGCCAGCCAGGTCGGTCACACGCCGCCCAGCCTTGGCCAGGGCGCGTCCAGCAGCCTCGACCGGGCCGATGCCGAACAGCTGTGGGTCGACCCCGTGCACTCCGGACGCGACGATCCGGGCCAGCGGCTCGCGGTCGATCTCGCGCAGTCCGTCCTCGTCGGCGAGCAGCAGTGCCGCGGCGCCGTCGGACAGCTGGGAGGAGTTGCCGGCCGTGACGGTCCCGTCGGAGCGGAACACCGGCTTGAGCCGGGCGAGTGCGGCCGGATTGCTGTCCGGGCGGATGCCCTCGTCGCGATCCAGCGCTGTCTCCGGCACCGGCACGACCTCGTCGGCGTACTGGCCGGACTCCCACGCGGCCGCCGCTCGCTGGTGACTGCGCACGGCGAATTCGTCCTGCGTCTCTCGGTCGATGCCGTACTTGTCGGCCAGGATCTCCGCGCCCTCACCGAGCGGGACGGTCCACTCGGCCGGCATGCGCGGGTTGACCATCCGCCAGCCCAGCGTCGTCGAGTACACCTGGCTACCGCCGCGCTCGAAGGGGCGGTCGGGCTTGAGCATCACCCACGGTGCCCGGGTCATCGACTCGACGCCGCCCGCGACGGCGATCGACAGGTCCCCGACCGCGATCGCCCGGGCCGCGCTCAGCACCGCGTCGAGACCGGAGCCGCAGAGCCGGTTGACCGTCGAGCCCGGTACCGAGGTCGGCAAGCCGGCCAGCAGCACGGCCATCCGGGCGACGTCGCGGTTGTCCTCACCGGCCCCGTTGGCATCGCCGAACACGACGTCGCCGATGCTGGCCGGGTCGAGTGCGGGACTGCGATCGGCCAACGATCGGAGCGCCGTGGCGGCCAGGTCGTCCGGGCGTACCTGGGCCAGACCGCCGCCGTGCTTGCCGATCGGCGTACGAACCGCGTCGACGATGTAGACGTCGCGCCCCTGCATCGATGGGCCTCCAGTCAGCCGTAGCGCTCGACTTCGGCGTCGATGTCGAGCGGGCGGATCGGTGCCGCGTCGGGATCGGGACCCCAGTCGTCTCGCGGCACCAGGAACATGATCTCGAACTCGTTGCCGTCCGGGTCGGCGCCGTAGATGCTCTTCGACGCGCCGTGGTCGCTCTCGCCCGTGTAGGCGCCGGCCGCCTGCAGGGCGTCGTGGGCGCGTTGCAGCTCGTGGATGTCGTCGACCTGCCAGGCGAGGTGGTAGAGCCCGACGCTGCCGCGCGGCGGTCGAAGCGCGTCGACGCCGACGCCGAACAGGCCGAGATCGTGGTGGTTGGTGCTGCCGGCGGCTCGCAGGAACGCGGCGCTGGCGCCCGGGATACGGCTGATCACGCTCATCCCGAGCACGTCGGTGTAGAACGCCTCCGCCCGGGCCACGTCGGAGACGAAGAGCACCGCGTGGTTGAGGCGACGAACCTTGATCGGATCCATGATTCCTCCTTCGGCCACGGTAGCCGGGGACACCCGCTCGGACCGGCGACTCCCGGCCCGGGCGACGTACGGTGGCAGCGCGGACGCGTCGTTTCGCTCAGCGAAAGCGCCCACGTCGTCGCGGCTGGACGGCTGTGCTGTCCTGTCCGACACGAGCAGGTGCCGCTCCGCCGACGCGTCAGATCGACGCCCGGCCGGCGGCTGGACCGAGGAGGCCGATGGCCGAGCTCACGACCCTCCGCGAGGGGATCGCCGAACTGGTCCGCGACGGGGACACGGTGGCGCTCGAGGGCTTCACACACCTGATCCCCACGCTGGCCGGCCACGAGATCATCCGGCAGCGCCGCCGCGACCTGACGCTGGTCCGCATGACACCCGACCTGGTCTACGACCAGCTGATCGGCATGGGTGCGGCCCGCAAGCTCGTCTTCAGCTGGGGCGGCAATCCCGGGGTCGGCTCGCTGCACCGAATGCGCGACGCGGTCGAGAACGGCTGGCCAGTCCCGCTCGTGGTCGACGAGCACAGCCACGCCGGGATGGCGAACCGGTACGTCGCGGGCGCCTCACGGCTGCCGTTCGCGGTGCTGCGCGGCTATCGCGGCAACGACCTGGCCGCGCGGTCCGACACGATCGCCTCTATCACGTGTCCGTTCACCGGCGACGAGCTGTCGGCGGTGCGGGCGATCAATCCCGACGTCACGGTGCTCCACGCCCAGCAGGCCGACCGCGACGGCAACGTCCAGCTGTGGGGCATCCTCGGCGTCCAGAAGGAGGCCGCCCTGGCCGCGAGCCGGGTGCTGGTCACGGTCGAGGAGATCGTCGACCGGCTCGAGCCGCGCCCCGGTGCGATCCGGCTGCCCGGCTGGGTCGTGACCGCAGTCGCGCTGGTGCCAGGCGGAGCCCATCCGTCGTACGCCCTCGACTACACGACCCGGGACAACGCGTTCTATCAGGAGTGGGACAAGATCAGCCGGGACCGCGGCACGTTCACGGCCTGGATGACCGAGCACGTGCTCGAGCCGGCGGGAGCGGGCCGATGAGCTGGACCACCGACGAGATGATGACGGTCGCCGCGGCCCGGTCGCTGGTCGGCGCCACCACCTGCTTCGTCGGCATCGGGCTACCGAGCACGGCCGCGAATCTGGCCCGGCGTACGAGCAACCCCGGGCTGGTCCTGATCTACGAGTCCGGAACGATCGGCGCCAAACCCGACGTGCTCCCGCTCTCCATCGGCGACGGCGAGCTGGTCGAGACCGCGGACACCGTCGTCGCGGTGCCGGAGATCTTCAACTACTGGCTGCAGGGCGGCCGCTGCGACGTCGGCTTCCTCGGCGCCGCGCAGATCGACCGCTACGCCAACATCAACACAACCACGATCGACCGCGGTGACGGCCGGCCGCCGTTGCGGTTGCCCGGCGCCGGCGGCGCACCAGAGATCGCGGCGCATGCCGGCAAGGTGCTGATCGTCGTTCGCCACTCCCCTCGGGTCTTCGTCGAGCGGCTGTCCTTCGTCACCAGCGTCGGCTTCGGCTCCGGGCCCGACGACCGCAAACGGCTGGACCTGCCCGGCTCCGGACCGCGCCAGGTCATCACCGACCTCGGCGTCCTCGAGCCAGATCCGGAGACGTGTGAGCTCACCCTGACCGCGCTGCATCCGGGGGTCGAGGTCGAGCATGCGCACGATGCGACCGGTTGGCCGC
>DATFRX010000140.1:0-2762 GCA_035262905.1 Nocardioidaceae bacterium | reverse complement strand
GGTGTCGACGCGGGGTCGTCGCGTGATGGCCGGCGAGGTCGTACGGATGGAGGTGTCGGTCGGCTTCGGCTCGGAGCCGGCCGTACCCGTGTCAGTGTCGGTGGTGCCTGCCGAAGGAGTGGAGGCGGCCGGCCGGCAGCCGTGGCGGCTGGTCCCCGGCGGCGATCCGGTCAGCATCGAGCTGCGACCGCAGCGCTGGATGCGCGGCCCGGTCGGCTACGTCCGGCTGCGGCTGACGACGCCGCGTGGTGGCCGGGTCGGGCTGGTCATCGTCGAGCTGCCGTCGTTCGTCGTTCATCCGCCGACCGAGCGAAGCCCCGAGGTCTATGCGCCGCCGCATCTGCTGGCGCGTTACGGCACCCATGCCGGTCGGCAGCGGGGGGCTGGCACCGAGTTCGCCGAGCTTCGGACCTACGTCACCGGCGATCCACTGCGTGACGTCGACTGGAAGTCCTCGGCCCGTACCCGTCAGCTGATGGTGTCGCAGCGCTATCAGGACCAGGCCGCCGACGTGGTCGTGCTGGTCGACCACACCAGTGTTGTGGGCGGTTACGACCGACGGCTCCACGACCGGGCAGTACGTGGTGCGAGCACGGTCGCGCGGGCCTATCTCGGCGCCGGCGATCGGGTCGGCCTGGTGATGTTCGGCAGTTCCGTACGCTGGTTGCCGCCCGGGCAGGGCCGCGCGCAGGAGTCACGGATCCTCGACCAGATCGTGCTGCGGCCCATGGTCGCGTCGCTGCTCGACCCGGACCTGGCGAGGGTGCCCGCCGTCGCTCTGCCGCCGCGGTCGATCGTGTTCTGCTTCTCGGCATTGCTCGACCGCCGGATGGTGGCTGCGATCGCGCGACTGGGCCATCGCGGTCATCGGCTGATCGTCGTCGACACGGTCGGAGTACGCCCGGAACGCTGGCCGAAGGGCATCGACGCGCGGACTCAGGAGGAGTGGCCACGCCTGCGGATGCAGATCCGTACCCAACTGGCCGGGATCGGCGCCATCGTCATCGACGACGTCAACTCGATCGGCGTGGCAGTCCGCGGCATGTCTCGGGCGGGGGTCGTGCGATGAGGAATCCACGGGTGACTGAATGGGCCGCTGGAGTCTGGGTGGTCGCGATCGCGGCGGCGCTGCTGGCCACGCGCGGATCGGCGCTGCTCTGGATGGCTCCGATCGCCGTCGCGTGCTCGGTCGTGCTGCCGCTGCACCGGATCCGTACCGTCGCCCTCGCGCTGCCGGTGGCTACGATCGCCAGCATCGACCGGACGGCCGACTGGGATCGGGTCGGCCTCGCCCTCGTCTCGGTGATCGCCGCGATCGGGGCGGTGGCCCTGCTCGACCTGTGGCGAGACGCCCGGCCGGACGGTCCGCCCACGCTGCTGGAGCCTGCGGAGCGGACCGAATGGTGGGCGGCGCAGAAGCCGATGCTGCTGCGGTGGGCAGTCGGTCTGGTCGTGGTCGGCGCGGTGTGGACGGCGCTGTCGACCGGGTCCTGGTCGGTGCCCGGATGGGCGGTCGCCCTGACGCCGGTGGCCGTGGTAGTGGCGGTGGCTGCAGCAGCCTGGCCGCTGTGGCAGCCCACGGAACGACGGTGATACTTCCGGACAACCGATGCGCACTCGGCCGAAATCGGGTACAAAGGCCCAGTGGCGAACGTTCGGGCGTTCTTACTTGATGATCACGAATTGGTCAGGCGGGGTATCAAGGACATGCTGGCCGACACGGCCGGGGTCGAGGTGGTGGGGGAGGCCGGTCGGGTTGGCGACGCTCACCGGCTGATTCTGGAGCTGAGACCCGATGTGGCGGTGCTCGACGCGCGACTGCCCGACGGCAGCGGGATCGACGTCTGCCGGGACGTCCGGTCGGCCGACCCGGACATCCACGCCCTCATCCTGACCTCGCACGACGATGACGAGGCGTTGTTCAGCGCGATCATGGCCGGCGCCTCCGGCTATCTCCTCAAGGACGTCCGCGGAACCGACCTGGTCGACGCCATCCGGCGGGTCGCCGCTGGGCACTCACTCCTCGATCCGACCGTGACGGGGCTGGTGCTCGATCGGATCCGCCATGGCGATCAGGGTCCGCCGGAGCTGCGGCGGCTGTCCCCACGTGAGCGCGAGATCCTGGTCCTGATCGCCGAGGGCTTCACCAATCGCGAGATCTCCAGACGGCTCACCCTCACCGAGCCGACCGTCAAGACGTACGTCTCGCGACTGTTCGCCAAGCTCGACATCGAGCGGCGTACGCAGGCCGCCGTACTCGCGACCAAGCTGCTCAAGAAGCGATAGAGGCCGCCTCGATTGAGACGGCCTCAGTGCAACGCTGGCGACCCCGACGGGACTCGAACCCGCGACCTCCGCCGTGACAGGGCGGCACGCTAACCAACTGCGCTACGGGGCCTTGCGTTTGACGCGCGGACAATCGTAGCCCACGCACCAATTGGGTGCCCCCAACGGGATTCGAACCCGTGCTACCGCCTTGAAAGGGCGGCGTCCTAGGCCTCTAGACGATGAGGGCGAGGGTCGCAGGCGATGCGATCCGTCAGGGACCGACCCAGCATAGGGGGTGGCGATGGTCCTGACCAAACCGGCGGTACGGCTCGCGGCCTGGGTCACAATGGCGCTGTGATCGCGATGTCCCGGGAGCGCTTCGAGGAGCTGGTCGAGCAGCTCAAGGAGCAGCTCATGCAGCAGTACGTCGACCAGATGGCCGGAGCGGTCGACAGCATGACCCCCGAGGACATGGCCCGGATGAAGGACATGTT
>DATFRX010000139.1:0-2204 GCA_035262905.1 Nocardioidaceae bacterium | reverse complement strand
CGCCGATTCCGCTGGAGTACCTCGGCCGGGACGTCGTGGCCAGCTTCTGCCGGGCGCTGTTCGGCTCGGGCCGCAGGTATGACCTGGTGCCGACGCGGGCGAACGGTCAGCCGGCGTTCGGGACGTACTTACGCTCGGCCGAGGGACTCCGTGGGTCGGGCCTGTTCGTGATCACCTGCTCCGGCGACCGGATCAGCGCGATGACCCGGTTCGAGACCACCATGCTCCCGTGGTTCGGCCTGCCCCGCTCACTTCCCGGCTGACCGTCGAGGGTCGATAGCCTCGGCGGCGTGAAGCTGACGGTGCTCGGCGGCAGCGGCGCGTTCCCGTTGCCCGATGTGGGATGCAGCGGCTATCTGGTCGAGGAGGCGGGCTTCCGGCTACTGATCGATCCGGGGTACGGGACGGCCGGCGAGCTGATGCGGCTGTTGCCCGTGACCGAGCTCGACGCGGTCTACGTCACGCATCGGCATCCGGACCACTGCGCCGATCTCAATCCGCTGCTTCGCGCCTGGGCGATGGCCGACGAGCCGCCGTCGACTCTGTTGCCGATCTTCGCGCCGCCGGACGCGCTGGACGTCGTACTTGCGCTGGACCGCCCGGGGATGCTCGACGAGGCGTACCAGCTGCACGAGTTCGGCATCGGTGACAGCTGGACGCTCGGGCCGATGCGGGTCGAGACCTGTGAGCTGCCGCATTACGTGCCTAACGCGGCGATCCGGCTGTCCGGGTCGGTCGGCAGCCTCGTCTACACCGGCGACGGCGGACCGTCATCGGCGCTGGTGGAACTGGCCGGAGGAGCGGATCTGCTGGTCGCCGAGTCGACCCACATCGACGAGCCGCCCGAGGGCCTCGACGGCCTGTTGTGCGACGCGGCCACGGCTGGTCGCCAGGCGGCAGAGGCCGGTGTGGGCGAGCTGATGCTGACGCACCTGTGGCCGACAGACGATCCGGCGACCGCGAAGCAGCGGGCTGCCCAGGCATACGGCGGGCCGATCCGGATCGCCCGGCCCGGTGTCATCGCCGAGGTGGGCAATGCCGATGCGTGAGCGCCGCGTCGCGATACCCTGCCGCCGATGACGCGAGCTGCCACGGTCGCCGAGGTGCAGGCTGTACTCGAGACGGCGTACGACCCGCATCGGGCCGAGGACTGGGATGCCGTCGGCCTCGTGACCGGCGACCCGGCCGACGAGGTCCGCCGGATCCTGCTCGCCGTGGACCCGACGCACGACGTCATCGACGAGGCGATTGCCGAGCACGCCGATCTCCTGGTCACCCACCACCCACTGCTCTTGCGTCCGGTCAACTCGGTCGCGGCGACGACGCCGAAGGGCCGGGCGGTCCACAAGCTGATCGGCAACAGGGTCGCGCTCATCACCGCGCACACCAACGCCGATGCCCCGCCCGGCGGTGTGTCCGACGCGATGGCGCAGGCGCTTGGGATCGACGAGGCGGAGCCGATCGTGGCCCAGCCGAGTGATCCGCAGGACAAGCTCGTCACGTTCGTCCCACAGGCCGATGCGGCCCGGGTGATCGATGCGTTGGCGGCCGCCGGCGCCGGTGACATCGGGGCCTACGAGCGCTGCGCGTACACGTCACCGGGCACCGGGACCTTTCGGCCGACCCAGGCGGCCAACCCCACGATCGGCGAGGTCGGTGCCGTCGAGGAGGTGGCCGAGCTCCGGGTCGAGATGGTGGTGCCGCGGGCTGGCCGGGCAGCCGTCGTCGCCGCCCTCCGCGCGGCACACCCGTACGAGGAAGCAGCCTTCGACGTCTACGAGCTCGCGACGCAGCCGAGTCGGAGCGGCAGTGGGCGGATCGGGGGGCTTGCGGCGCCGACGACACTCGGCGAGTTCGCGACGGCCGTGGTCGATGCGCTGCCGGGCACGGCCAGCGTCGCCCGGGTGGCCGGCGATCCGGAGCAGCCGGTCCGCACAGTGGCGCTGTGCGGCGGCGCCGGCGACTTCCTGCTCGACCAGGTGAGAGCAACCGACGCCGATGTCTACGTCACGTCCGACCTGCGCCATCATCCGGCGTCGGAGCTGCGGGAGCACGGGACGCCGGCGCTGATCGACGTACCGCACTGGGCCGCGGAGTGGACCTGGCTCCCGGTCGCGGAGCGCGTGCTCACTGCCGCTTTGGCCGCACAGGGCATTACCGTGGACACCCGAGTGTCGACCATCGTCACCGACCCATGGACTGGT
>DATFRX010000138.1:0-9384 GCA_035262905.1 Nocardioidaceae bacterium | reverse complement strand
CTCGCGATCGGCGATCTGGTCTCGCTGGCCAATGCCGTCGCGGGTACGGTCGGCGGCGCCGCGACGATCGAGGACCCAGACTCGGTCGTACTCGCGTTCTCGAGCCTGGGCCATCCGATCGACATCCCCCGTCAGGACACGATCCTGGGTCACCGGGTGCCGAGCTCGTGGCGAGAGGTGCTGCGCGAGCGCGGCGTGTTAAAGCAGCTGTACGAGACCGACGACGTCGTCCACGTCACCGACCTGGGCGAGCCCGACGTCTACCTGGCGCCGCGGATGGCGATCGCGGTCAGGGCCGGTGGCGAGCTGCTCGGCTCGATCTGGGTGGCGGAGGCGGACCGCCCGTTCGACGACCAGGCGGTGCAGGCGCTCCGCGCGGCCGGCCGGATCGCCGCGCTCCACATGCTCCATCACCGCTCCGCCGGCGACATCGAGCGGCAGCGGCAGCGCGAGCTGATCCGGACCCTGCTCGACGGCATGGACGAGCCAGTGCCCGGCATGTCGTCACTCGGACTGACCGGCATCCCGGTCGCCGTCCTCGCGGTCGATCCCGATCTGACGCAGATCGCCGCGGACGAGGCCGAGGTCCGGATGGAGCGGGCGGTGTCGGTCATCACGCTCTATGCCGAGGTCTACCGGCGCCGGGCCCGAGTCGTCGCGGTCGACGGCATCATCTACGTCCTGCTGCCCTGCCCCGACGGCACCCAGCCCTCGTCGTTGCTGAGCTTCGCCGACAACGTCGTACAGCGGGCCCAGGTCACCACGCGTACGGTCGTCCGGGTCGGCATCGGATCGCCGGCGGCCGAGCTGCGCGACGTCCAGCGCTCGCGCCGGGAGGCCGACGAGGTGCTTCGGGTCCTCCACCGGTCGAGCAAGGCCGGGCTCACGGCGCATGTCGACGACGTCCGCGGACAGCTCGCGCTGCTGCACCTCGAAGACCTGGCGGCGCACGATCCACGGCTGCGGGCCGGCAAGATCCGTACCCTCGTCGAGCACGACCGGCGCAGGCAGACCAGCTACGTCGACACGCTGCGCGCCTACCTCGACGAGTTCGGCGACGTGCCAGCGGCCGCAGCGCGGCTGTCCATCCACCGCAACACGTTCCGCTATCGACTCGGCCGGCTCATCGAGCTGTCCGGGCTCGACCTGTCCGACGCGGACGAGCGGCTGATCACCCATCTCCAGCTGCGGCTGCTCGACGATCACGACGCAGCAGGTAGTGACCCGAGCGAGTGAAGCCGTCGACCAGGTAGCCGTCGGCCAGCGCCTCGGCGAGCGTCTCGCGGAGTGCCTTGCGCCAGCGGGCCGCCGCACCGGGGTCCTGCTCGCGGAGGGCGACGATGTCGTTGGGCACCTGGCACGCGATCCGGTCGGCGTCGCGCTCGTTGCGACGGGGCTCACCGTCGGCCGCGACCTCGAGTACGACGGCGTGCTCGGTCGGCTCCGCCAGTCTCGGCCGGTCCGGACGACCTGCCTCGGAGACCGGCCAGGCCAGGAACAGCCGGTCGCTCTCGTCGCTGGCGTTGAGACCGTCCATCATCGTGCCGTAGTGGTTCGGCAGGTACTCCACGATCTCGGCGCCGAGCTTTGCCAGGTTGAAGTAGGCATTGCGGCGTACGAGCGGGTCGAAGGTCCAGGTCACGGTCGTGAAGTCACGCCGGAGGGCCCAGGACCGCTGGTAGACCTTCAGCGCGTAGCCGAGTCCCCGATCGCGATGCTCGTCGGCCGTACACGTCATGTGCGAGTGCAGGCTGGCCGCCGGCCGGGTCGCGGCGAACCCCACCGACATGCCCACCAGGTCCCATTCCTCGCCCGCGTCGTCGGCCAGGAAGGCACCGGCCACGAAGTTTCCGGAGTGCGACAGCGCCCGCATCAGACTGGCGTCCATCTGCGACGTGTCGTCGGTCTTCCACACCCGAGCCGCCAGGTCCGCCGCAGCCACGAGCTCGGTCGTGGTGACCAGCTCGCGGACATGCACCCCGGCTCGGCGGGCCGCGGCGGTGGCGGTCGGCTCGGCGAGTTCGTCGTCGCGAGGCTGCGTGGCCATGGGACCAATCTCGCGATCCCGGCCGGATCGATCATCGTCGCCCCGGTCGAAAGGTCGCCCGATTGTTGGTCAGTCGCGACCATGAGCCGCTCGGACCGCCTCGGGCAGACTCGGCCCCGTACGTCGGCGATGGGAGGCCGTGTCATGGCGACGATGCCCGATCCCGAGGCGCTCAGCAGCCGGCTCGACGAGCTGGCCGCCAAGCACGGCGTCCCCGGCGCGACCGCGGGTGTGCGGCTCGGCGACCGCACCGAGGTCGTCGCCACTGGAGTCACCCGGCTCGGCACCGAGGTCCCGGTGACGCCCGACACCGTCTTCCTGATCGCCTCCATCACCAAGGTCTGGACCGCCACGCTGGTCATGCAGCTGGTCGACGAAGGTCGGGTGGACCCCGACGCTCCGGTGTCGACGTACCTCGATCCGCCGCTGCGCCTGGGCGATGCCAAGGTCGCCGAGACCGTCACCGTGAGCCAGCTGCTTTGCCACTCGGGAGGGTTCTACGGCGACGCTGAGGAGCCGGGCTTCCGGGACGACGACGCGGTACGCCGCACGATCGAGGGCTACGCGGACCTGGTGCAGCTGCATCGGCCCGGCACGCTGTTCTCCTATTCCAACGCCGGCTTCAACATCCTCGGGAGACTCGTCGAGTGCGTGACCTCGTCGACCTGGGACGAGGCGCTCGAGACGCGGCTTCTCGAACCGCTGGGACTGGAGCACACGTCGACGCTCCCTGAGCGGACGATGACCCATCCGCATGTGGTGGGACACGAGCCGATCGGGCCGGACTCGCTGACCCTGCGGCCGGTCAAGGACTGGCTCGATCCGCGCGGGTCCGGGCCCTGCGGCGGCACCCTCGCCACGTCGGCGGGTGACCTGCTGACCTTCGCGGCGCTGCATCTGCGCGACGGCGTGGCCCCGGACGGCACCAGGCTGCTCGCGGCGGCGTCAGCGGCCGCCATGCGCGAGCCGCGGATCGTCCAGCCCGATCCGAGCACGAGCCCGGCCTGGGGATGGGGCTGGGGCATTGAGCGCATCGACGCACCGCTGGTGATCGAGCACGGCGGCAACACCTGCGGCCAGGAGAGTCAGCTGGTCGTCGTCCCCGAGCACGACTTGGCGGTCTGCGTGCTCACCAACGGCGACGTGCAAGGCCTGCTGCGCGAGCAGTTCGTGGGCGGCGTACTCGAGGAGCTGGCCGGAGTCTCGCGGCCTCGGCTGCCGGAGCCGGTGTCTGAACCGGTCGACACCGCGCCGTTCATCGGGCACTACCGGCGGAGCGATGAGATCCAGATCGACGTGGCGCACGGCGACGACGGACTCGAGGCCGCGTTCATCACCTCCGGCGACGTGGCCGAGCGGGTCCCGAGCTTCACGTCGCCCCTGACGTACGCCGGTGGGACCACCTTCCGGATGATCCTGCCACCGATGACGGAGCCGATCGCGGCCACCTTCGTCCACGAGGGCGAGTCCGCCGGTCCGGCCACCCATCTCGCGATCGGACTCCGGGTCGCACCCCGCGTCTGAGGCCTGACAGACTTCTGCCTCGTGAATGCGGGACGCATCGCCTACCAGGGCGAACCCGGCGCCAACTCCCATGCGGTGTGCCTGGAGCACTACCCCGACTGGGAAGCCATCGCCTGCGCGTCGTTCGAGGACGTCGTCGGCGTCGTGGAGAGTGGCGAGGCGCAGCTCGCGATGATCCCGATCGACAACTCGATCGCGGGTCGGGTCGCCGACATCCACCACCTGCTGCCCACGTCGGGGCTGCACATCATCGCCGAACACTTCCTCCGGATCCGGTACGCCCTGATGGCCGGTCCCGGCGCGTCGCTGGACACGATCACGACCGCGCACAGCCACTTGCACGCGCTCGGACAGTGCCGCGGCATCATCCGCAAGCTCGGTCTGACGCCGGTCGTGTCCGGTGACACCGCCGGCGCCGCCCGCGAGGTGGCCGACGCCAAGGACCCGACCCGGGCGGCGATCGCGTCGCCTGCCGCGGCCGCGATGTACGGGTTGCACATCCTGGCCGACGACGTCGAGGACGAGGACCACAACACGACCCGCTTCGTCGTACTCTCGCGCGACCTGGTCGAGGCGCCCCGCGACGCCGGGCCGGCCATGACGACCTTCGTCTTCCGGGTGCGCAACGTGCCGTCGGCGCTCTACAAGGCGCTCGGCGGCTTCGCCACCAACGGGGTGAACATGACCAAGCTCGAGAGCTACATGCTCGACGGGCAGTTCACCGCGACCCAGTTTCTCGCCGAGGTCGAGGGTCATCCCGAGGACCGATCGCTGCGGCTGGCGCTGGAGGAGCTGCGCTTCTTCACCCGGGACGTGACGATTCTGGGCGTCTACCCGGCGGATCCGGCGCGGGACGGCGCGACGACGCGGAGTCCCGAGGACAGCTAGCCCGCCTCGGTCACAATCCGGGGCTGTCGAGCGTCAGTACGTCGAGCGGTTATTTGCGATGCGGCTGTCAGATGCCGTACGTAGCATGGCCGCTCCATGTCGAAAGTGACCACAAGGGACCGTGGAGGGGACACACCATGACGTCAGCGCCGGCGGCTGGGATCTCGCAGCTGCGATCAGAGTTCGAGGGCCGATCGATCGTTCCGGACGACGCAGAATACGACAAGGCACGCACCGTGGTGGCGGGGCACATCGACCGCCGCCCAGCAGTGATCGTGCGACCGACCGACGCTGCCGAGGTCGCCAGGGTGGTGGCATTCGCGCGTGAGAGCGCGCTGCCGTTCGCGGTCCGGGGCGGTGGCCACAGCGGCGCCGGACACAGCGTCGTCGACGATGGCATCGTGCTCGACACCTCCAATCTGAAGGGTCTGGAGATCGACGCCGACGGGCGTACGGCCTGGGCGCAGACCGGCCTGACCGCGTCCGAGCTGACCGGCGCCGTGACCGAGCAGGGCCTCGCGATCGGGTTCGGCGACACCGGCTCGGTTGGGATCGGTGGCATCACGCTGGGCGGTGGCCATGGCTATCTGTCCCGCGTGCACGGCCTCACGGTCGACAACCTGCTGGCTGCCGAGATCGTGACCGCCGACGGCCAGGTCATCGTGGCCGACGAGGACAATCACCCTGACCTGTTCTGGGCGGTCCGCGGTGGCGGCGGCAACTTCGGCATCGCGACCCGCTTCCGCTACCGGCTCCACGAGCTCGGCCAGATCGTCGGCGGGATGATGCTGCTGCCGGCGACTGCCGAGACCGTCGAGGGCTTCATCGCCGCCTGCGACGCGGCTCCGGAGCAACTCAGCGCGATTGGCAACGTGATGCCGGCGCCGCCGATGCCGTTCGTGCCGCAGGAGCAGCACGGCAAAATGGCGATCCTGGCACTGATCTGCTGGTCCGGTCCGGTCGAGGAGGGCGAGCGGGCGATCGCACCGTTCCGCGCACTCGGTGAGCCGCTGGCCGACATGGTGCAGCCGATGCCCTACACCGGGATGTATCCGCCCGAGGACGGCGACTACCGGCCGCTGGCGGTGGCCCGCACGATGTTCGTCGACCGGGTCGACAGCAACGTCGCCGAGCTGATCATGGACCGGCTCGAAAACTCCGACGCACCGATGCGCGCGGTGCAGCTGCGCCCGATGGGCGGTGCGATCACCCGCGTGCCGGTCGACGCGACCGCATTCGCCCACCGCAACTCGAAGATCATGACCAACGTGGCCAGCTTCTACCTAGGCCCGGAGGACAAGCCGATCCGGGAGCAGTGGGTCAATGAGCTGTCCGGCCAGTTGCGCCAAGACGACACCGGCGCCTACGTCAACTTCCTGGCCGACGACGGCCCCGACGCAGTGCGGTCCGCCTACCCGGGTGCGACCTGGGATCGGCTGACCCGGATCAAGGCGGTCTACGACCCGGACAACTTCTTCCGGAGCAACCAGAACATCCCGCCGGCGGCCTGACGCCGCCGGGGCCGGCGAGGGCTCGCCGCCGTCGCAGTCCGCACATGGGACTGGCGGCGGCGGGCCGCCTCGGCTGGATCGGCCGGTCGGCTACGCGGTCGCGAATCGCCCGAGGAGTCGATCCGCGCGTACGCCGTCCAGATGCTCGGCGAAGATGCGCTGGTAGGCGAGCTCCTCGCGGCTGCGTGGCAGAGGCAGCCCAGGTATGCCGGCCGACGCCCAGTCCGGTTCGGGGACCAACTCGGCGGCCAGTTCGGCGGTGACGGTCGCCGTGCCGCTGCCGTCGCCGAACTGCTCCTTGCAGCGCCACAGGATGTCGTCGGGCAGCCAGCCGTCGAAGGCCTCGCGGAGGATCCGCTTCTCCTCGCCCGCCTCCCCCGGCAGCTTCCAGCCGATCGGGATCCGATCGCCGACCGCGATCACGTCCCGGTCGAGGAACGGCACCCGAGCCTCGAGACCATGCGCCATCGTGACCCGGTCGCAGCGCTGCAGATTGAGGTTGTGCAGGCCCTCGACACTGCGCACCAGCTCGGCCCGGAGCTCGTCCGCATCGTCGTAGTCGCGCAGATAGTCGTAGCCCGCGAAGATCTCGTCGGCGCCCTCGCCCGTGAGCACCACCTTGACGTGCTCGGCGGCGAGCTCGGCCAGCAGGTAGTTGGGCACCGCACTGCGCACCAGCGACGGCTCGTAGGCCTCCATCGACCGGACCACCGTCGGCAGGACGTCGAGCACCTCGTCGGCGTCGTAGATCCGCTCGTGGTGCTCGAGGTCGAGATGGTCGGCGACCCGGCGGGCGGCCCGGAGGTCACTGCTGCCGGCGACACCGGCGGCGAAGGACCGGATGCGCTGACCTGTATCGGCGCCGTGCCGGGCCATGATCGCGGCGACCAGACTCGAGTCAAGACCGCCGGACAGGAACACGCCGATCGGGACGTCGGCCATCATGCGAGCACGCACCGACTGGACCAGGGTGTCGCGGATCGCGGTACGAGCCTGCTCGCGACTCGCGTACGCAATGTCGAAGCCGGTGTGCTCGGCGAACCGGACCAGCCCCTCGTTGGGGGTCCAGTAGTGACCCGGCGGGAACTCCTCGACATGGCGTCGCCAGGACGGGTCGAACGAGCCGAGTTCGGAGGCGAAGAGACTGCGACCGTCGTCGCGCGCCCAGTAGAGCGGCTTGACGCCGAGCGCATCGCGGGCCGCGACCAGACCGCCGTCCTCGTCGGCGATGGCGAAGGCGTACATGCCGCGCAGCCGCCCGATCGCCCCTGGTCCCCAGGCCTCGACCGCGTGGAGTGCGACCTCGCTGTCGGAGTCGGTGACGAACGGGCCGGGGAGCGAGTCGCGCAACTCCTCGTGGTTGTAGATCTCGCCGTTGCAGACCACCCACCGGCTCCCCGACGGACCGCTGATCGGCTGATCGCCACCCGCGACGTCGACGATCGACAGTCGGGTGTGGCCGAGCCAGCTGCGACCGACTCGGCGGAAATCGATGCTGTCCGGTCCGCGATGCCGCAGCCGGGCGAGCATCCGAGGCCCGGTGTCATTCCCCCCTTCGTCACTGCCGTCGGTCGAGCAGGTGCCGTCGTGGATCACCACGATGCCGCACACAGCAGTTCACCCCTGTTCGGTTGGTATGGGCTCACTTCGACCCTATAGCGGCCGCGAGTTCTAGGGTGGTGGCGAACTCGAGGAGGCCCGATGATCCCGATCGACGAGCTGTCCGATCCCACGGTGCGGGCGGTGGCCAAGGCCATCAACGCCGGCGACCGCGCGGCCTTCCTCGCCGCGTTCACGCCCGACGCCACGCTGACCGACGATGGGTCCGAGCGCGACTTCCACGACTGGATCGAGCGCGAGATCTTCTCCTCCGGCGGCCACATGGCGGTCGAGTCGCAGTCGGACGACGGCCGCCACCTGATCGCCCGCTATCGCAACGACACCTACGGCGAGATGCGTACGACGTGGACCTTCGTCATCGACGGCGACCGGGTCAGCCGGGTCGAGACCGGGCAGGCCTAGCCGTATATAGTTGACTCAGTCAAGCATCTGGAGGCTGAGTCGATGACCGTCACGGCCACGCCCGAGCGCATCGACACGGTGCGCGCGTTCAACCGCTTCTACACCCGTGTCCTCGGGCTGCTCGACGAGGGACTCGCGCACACGGCGTACTCCCTGACCGAGGCCCGGGTGCTATTCGAGATCGCGCAGCGCAACCGGATCGCGGTCGCCGATCTCCGTGACTCGCTCGGTCTCGACGCCGGCTACCTGAGCCGGATCCTGGCCCGATTCGAGTCCGACGGCCTGGTCGTACGGGAGCGGTCGGCCGAGGACGGTCGCCGCCAGCTGATCCGCCTGACAGCGCCAGGGCGCGAGGCGTTCGGCGAGTTGGACGCCCGGTCGTCCGACGCGGTGGCCGACCTGCTCGGCTCAGTGGCGGCCGCTGACCAGGGGCGGCTCCTGGACTCCATGCGCACCATCGAGCGCGTGCTGTCCGACCGGCCCGCCGAGGTCACGCTTCGCCCGCTGCGCCCCGGCGACCTCGGCTGGGTCGTGCAGCGACACGGTGTGCTCTATGCCGAGGAGTACGGGTGGGACGAGAGCTTCGAGGCGCTGGTCGCCCGGATCGTCGCCGACTATGTGGACGCCCACGATCCGGCCCGCGACAGCGCCTGGGTCGCCGAGGCGGGTGGTGTGCCGGTCGGCACGGTCTTCTGCGTCCACAAGGACGACCGGGTGGCCCAGCTGCGGCTGTTGCTCGTGGAGCCGAGCGCCCGCGGCATGGGCGTCGGGTCGCGGCTCGTCGACGCCTGTATGGACTTCGCCCGCGCGGCCGGCTATCGCGAGATGGTGCTGTGGACCAACACCGTGCTGGCGGCCGCGCGCCGGATCTACCAGCGGGCCGGATTCGAGTTGCTCGACGAGTCGCCCAATCCGGCCTTCGGCCACGACCTGACCGCGCAGCACTGGGGCCGCGCGCTCTAGTTGGTCGGGGTCGGCGCCGTCGGCGTCGGCTCGCTGCCGCTGTCGGTCGGCCGGTACTCCAGGCCCTGCAGGTTGTAGACCACACCGACGCCGTCGACCACCTCGACGTCCACGGTGACGTCGGTGTTCTTCAGGCCCTGCAGCTCCTCCGTCACCGTCTCGACCGCGCCGTCGGCGTCGAAGTCGTTGGGCGACGTCGCCTGCATGTCCGCGTCGGAGCCGAAGTCGAGCGGCGTGCTGTCGACGTACCAGGTGGTGTCCTGCAGCGTGAGGGTGCCGGCGACCGTCGTGAGCTGCGGTCCCGGGTCCGAGGGCGGGTCACTCGGCGGATCGCTGGGCGGATCCGACGGCGGGTCGGACGGCGGATCGGACGACGGTGGGTCGGACGGCGGGTCAGACGACGGTGGGTCGGACGGGCCAGGTCCGCCG
>DATFRX010000137.1:0-9004 GCA_035262905.1 Nocardioidaceae bacterium | reverse complement strand
GGGGAACGGATGGGATCGGAAGCCGGCGTACTCCTGCTCGGCGCTGCGGGCAGTGTCGACGGCGACCGGATCGACCGCGCCGTCCAGCGTGGCGCTGACCGCCTCGGCGACGAGTCCGCCGTCTGGCGCGAGCAGTCGGGTGTGGTCGCCCGAGTCGATGGTCAGCGGCGTGTCGAGCGGGGGCGGCTGTCGCAGCGTGACCTGGACCGGACCGTTGGCACCGGCGGCGAGATGGCGCTCGG
Source organism: Nocardioidaceae bacterium (assembly GCA_035262905.1). GTDB lineage: Bacteria > Actinomycetota > Actinomycetes > Propionibacteriales > Nocardioidaceae > DATFRX01. The sequence goes on along the minus strand of DATFRX010000137.1, from coordinate 8,762 downwards.
CGAGCCGGCCGGCCGTCCAGCCGCCGTTGCCCGACGCACTCGGCCCCCGGAACCGCCGTTCGATCCGGATCTCGCTCGCCATGTGTCTCCTCCACGCGAGATTTGCAGCTGTGGTCGCGATCGCAGCCGCGAATGCAAGTCTTTCGTGGGTCAGTCTGCCAAGGCGGCCGATGCGATCTGGAGATCGCGTACGAGTGCCGCGTAGGCCGCGTCCTGGTCGTCGGCCCGGAGTACGGCGGACGGATGGACCGTGCCGAGCATCCAGCCGGCCCGTACCTGCGCCGGGTCGTCGTAGCGCGGCTGCCGCGGATAGAGGATGCCGCGCTGCCGGGTGATCCGGAACTCCGGACCGAACAACGCCCGGCCCGCCGTCGCGCCCAGACAGACCAGCACCTCGGGATCGACGGCGGCCAGCTCGGCGACCAGCCACGGTCGGCAGGCCGCGATGTGCTCCGGCGCCGGCGTCTGATGCAGCCGACGCTTGGCGGTCGGCTTGAACCGGAAGTGCTTCACGGCGTTCGTGACGTAGCAGTCCGCCCGGTCGATACCCGCCTCGACCAGCGCCCGATCCAGCAACTGCCCGGCCGGGCCGACGAACGGCGCCCCGTGCCGATCCTCGGCATCCCCCGGCTGCTCACCCACCAGCGCCATCCGAGCCACCGGCGACCCCGTCGAAAACACCGTCTGGGTCGCCGGCCCATACAACTCACACCCCTGACACTCGCGAGCGGCAGCGCGAAGCTCATCCACCCCAGCCCCAACCCGCACCCACCGACCAGCCCCCGCGTCGCTCACATCACCCACGCGCAGGACCCTACGCGGCCCCGCCACTCCGACATGGAAACGGCCACTGTCCGAGCGGACGCACGCCAGGCACCCGAGTCGGTCCGTGCAACCCGCGAGGTCCGTGGATGGGCCTGGCCGCCGAGCGAGGCACGAGCGAGGCTGGTTGGACCTCGCGGGTTGCACGGGCCGACTCGGCCAACCGCAAGTGGGGACCGCGCAAGCGGGCTCAGGGGCCGCCTCTGTCTGGCGAGCGCGGACCGCGTCGGGCCGATCGGCAAGAATGGGTGTTGTGAGCGACCTGATCGACACCACGGAGATGTACCTCAAGTCCATCTACGAGCTGCAGGAGGAGGGCATCGTCCCGCTTCGCGCCCGGATCGCCGAGCGGCTGCATCAAAGCGGCCCGACCGTGAGCCAGACGGTGGCGCGGATGGAGCGCGACGGCCTGTTGACGGTGGAGGGAGATCGCCACCTCGAGCTGTCCGACGAGGGCCGCCGGCTCGCGATGCGGGTGATGCGCAAGCATCGGCTCGCCGAGCGGCTGCTGACCGACGTGATCGGTCTCGACATCGAGCTGGTCCACGACGAGGCCTGCCGGTGGGAGCACGTCATCTCCGAGACGGTCGAGCGGCGGCTGGTCGAGTTGCTCAACCATCCGACCGAGTCCCCGTACGGCAACCCGATCCCCGGTCTCGACGAGCTGGGTGAGCCGTACGAGACCGAGGAGTTCCTCGACGGGGTCATCACGCTGACCGATGCCGTCAAGGGCGAGTCGGAGCCGGTCCGGGTAGTCGTACGCCGGATCAGCGAGCCGCTGCAGACCGATCCGACGGTGATGGCCGTGATGCGACGGGTCGGGGCGCTGCCGGAGCAGGTGCTGCTGGCGTCGACCGGGCCGGAAGGCGTCATCATCGCCCGCGGCGGGGAGACCGCTGAGCTCGACGAGGACGCGGCCGTCCACGTGTTCGTGCGGGCGTTCTGACCGGTCCTCAGGCGATACCTGGCCATTTGGCCCGTTGACCAGCAACAATTGAACGATGGATCCAGCCAAACGACCGGATCGCCCCGCCTGCGAGTGACGGAGAGTCCAGATCCACTTAGAGTAAGTCCGTTATCACGCCGCGTGGGGAGGGCCATGGTGACTGCGGTTGCGCCAACCCGCGCAGCACCGTGGTTCGACCGTGCCGTGATATCGCTCGGCATCGTCGTGGCGGTGGGCTCGGTGGTGGCCGCCTTCCGCGACGACTGGACCATGTCCCCGGCCTATTGGCTCGCCGTGCCGGCCGCCGTGCTGATCAGCCGGTTCCCGATCCACCTGCCGCGGCCGGACGCCACGGTGGAGATCGGCCTCGAGTCGTGTGTGCTGGCCTTCCTGGCGGTCGTACTCGAGCCAACCGAGGCGATGGCTATCTGGGTGGCGATCTCGATCTTCTCGTCCGCCCTGGTGTCCGGGCGCCGCTATCGGCTGATCAACGCCTCGCTGATGATTCTGAGCGGCGGCGCCGCCATCTTCCTGATCGACCTGCTCCGCGGCGGCGAGAGCATCGCGCCGCAGGAGCTGTTCGCGGTCGGCGTCGGCTTCGTGGGCTACTTCCTGATCGACCTGGGCCTGTCCGAGATGTCGATCTCGCTCAACTCCGGCAAGCCGCCGCGGCTGGTCACCTTCAACACCGACGTGCTGGTCGCCCTGGCGGGTGCGCTCGGCACCGGTGCCATCGGCTATCTGGCGTCGCTGTGGGATCGCAGCCTGCCGACCTGGACGATCGTGTTGCTCGTACTCCCGCTGGCGACCTTGCTGCTGGCCGGCAACGCCATGTCGAGGGAGCGCGAGTCGGCTCGTCGGATGTCGGTACTCCTTGAGGCGTCGACCCAGGCGCAGTCGGCGACGTCCTCCACTGAGGTACTGGACTTGCTGGACCGCCAGGTACGCCTGCTCATGAACTCGCGGACCAGTCGGCTCCAGGATGCGGCACCCTCCGACGGCGAGGTCGGCAGTCAGCTGATCGACGGCGACGACAGCTGGTGGCTGGTCGAGGAGAAGCGGCCGATCCACGGCGCGACCGCCCTGCTCGCGGACAGCACTGCACTCGAGATGCTCGCGTCCTTCGGCGAAGAGGTGCTGTCCCGGCTCGCCCTGACCCGGAAGCTGACGCATCAAGCCGAGCACGACGGGCTCACCGGCCTGTCCAACCGTGACGTGTTCGCCCGGGCCGTCGAGACCGCGTTGCAGCGCTGCCGGCGGATGCCGACTAGCCGGATCGCGGTCGTGTTCTGCGACCTCGACGGGTTCAAGCAGGTCAACGACTGGTTCGGCCACCCGGCCGGCGACGAGCTGCTGGTCGACGTCGGCAGCCGGCTTCGGGCGGCCGTCGACGGGATCGGCCGGATCGCCCGACTCGGCGGCGACGAGTTCGCCATGCTGATCGAGGACATCACCGACGGCGACGAGCTTTCCGATTTGACGGCGACGATCCTGACGTCGGTACGCCGGCGCTTCGAGTTCTCCGGCCGGTTCATCAACCTGTCGACCAGTGTCGGCGTGGCCTTCTCCGACGGCTCGCACAGCGCCGACCACCTGATCCGGAACGCCGACATCGCGATGTACGAGGCGAAGGTCGCCGGCAAAGACCAGGTCGTCGTCTATCACCCGGCACTGGGTCGCGCGCGCGTACGAAGCCTGGAGCTGGCCGAGGAGCTGCGGGCCGCGATCGAGAACCGAGACGTCGGTCTGGTCTACCAGCCGGTCGTCCAGAGCGGCACCGGCCAGATCGTCGGCGTCGAGGCGCTGGCCCGCTGGCATCGCAGCGGCGCCGAGATCGGCCCGAACATCTTCATCCAGGTGGCCGAGGAGGCCGGCCTGATCCGGATGCTCGGCGACCTCGTCATGGAGCAGGTCGCCGCCGACGCCGCGGTCCTGCACGAGGCCGGTGGCTCTGATCTCACGGTCAGCCTGAACATCTCGGCCCAGCAGCTCCGCGCGGCCGACTTCGTGGCAAGTGTCCAGGCCACCCAGAAGGCACTGCAGCCGCTCGAGCTGCTGCTGGAGCTCACCGAGCGGCATCTGGTCGGCGACGACCCGCAGGTCCTGTCGGTGATGACCCAGGTCGAGGCGAGCGGCATCCGGCTCGCACTCGACGACTTCGGCATCGGATTCTCCTCGATCGGCTACCTCGAACAGCTGGCCGTGGGCGTCTTGAAGACCGACCGGCTGTTCTCGGCCCGGATCGACTCCGACCCCCGATCCCTGCGGCTGCTCGTGTCGATGATCAACATGGGCCAGGCGCTCGGGCTGTCGATCGTCATCGAGGGCATCGAGCGGGAGAGCCAGCTCGAGACGCTGCGGGCGCACGTGCCGTTCGGCGAGAAGCTGAGCCTGCAGGGTTACCTCGTCGGCCGCCCGGCGCCGGTGGAGCAGATCGCCGAGCAGCTCCGGACCGCGCAGCCGCTGCTCGCCCCGGTCCGGCGGTAGCGCCCTCCCGCGACCGCGTCGGTGAACAACCCACCTGGCATGCTGGGTCTGACGTTTGTTCGTACGGGATTCGCGGTTGCGAGGGCGCCGACAAGGGGACACCGATGGCAGTGCTGCGCAAGACCTGGGTCACCGTGGTCGGCTGGGTCTTGACGATCGGTGGCATCGGTCTGCTGGCCCTTCCCGGGCCCGGGCTGCTGACCCTGGTCGCTGGCCTCGCGATCTTGAGCCAGGAGTACGAGTGGGCCGAGCGGCGACTGGAGCCGGTGAAGGTCAAGGCCTTCGAAGCGGCCGCGGCCGGAGTCGAGACCTGGCCCCGCATCATGCTGAGCACCCTCGGCGCGCTCGCCCTGATCGCGGTCGGGATCGTGTGGTGGATCGACCCGGACGTCTGGGAGATCTGGTTCATCGGTCCGAAGCTGCCGGCCGCCGGTTGGGCCAGTGGCCTGAGCATCGTGTTGTCGGGCATCATCGCGCTGGGCCTGCTGGTCTACAGCATCCGGCGCTTCCGCTACGGCTCGGATCCCGAGCGGCCGCCGGTCATCGACAACACCAACTGACCGCATCGGATACCACGTTCTCGTGGTGTCTTGTCACACTGCATGGCCTGCACCCCATGCAGAGTGCGTACTCACCACGAGAACGTGGTAAACCAACCGGCCGTCACCAGCCCGCCGGGTCGACGAGTTGGACCTGGTCACCGGCGCCGACGACGGCGACCCGGCCGTCGGCCAAGGGCAGGGCGCGGGCGTTGGACGACCAGCCCGGCAGTTCGATCCGCTTCACCAGGGCGAGTACGCCGTCCGGGTCGATTCGGATGACGTCCATCGCGCCGCCGAACCGCCAGCTCGTCGTGGGTACGAAGGCGAGGCGGTCGCCGGGCAGGTAGCTGAACGCCCGCGAGTCCGACTCGATCGCGCTCGACCGGGTGTAGCCGAGGCCGAGCTGGTCGAGCCGTCGTGGGTCGGCAAGGTCACCGAGGTTGAAGGTCGAGACCTGTGATCCGCGCAGGCTTCCGGCCCGGGTCGCGTCCTGCCCGACGCCGAGCAGCAGGTCATCGCCGAGCGGATGGAGATAGGCGGAGAAGCCGGGGATCTTGAGCTCGCCGACGACCGTCGGATGACGCGGATCGCTCAGGTCGAGCGTGTAGAGCGGGTCGACCAGGCGGAAGGTCACGACCACGGCGACGTCGCCGAACCAGCGCACCGCCTCGATCTGATCCTCCGGACCGATGCCGCCGACCGAGCCGATCGGATCGAGGCGGCCGTCGCGCTCCGCCAGGACAGTCACCTTGGTCTCCTTGGGCGCCCAGCTCGGTCCGAGCGTCGACGCCACGCGGAGCAGTCCACCGTCCTCGCTGAACGACCACTGGTCCTTCACTCGCCCCGGGACCTCGCCGGACGCGACGTAGGTCGTCTGGTCGCCGGCGACGTCGAAGGCGTGGATGTCCGTGGTGGTGTCGCGCGTCTGGTCGGCGGTCCAGGTCCAGCCGTCGTCGGCGGTCGCGACGTAGAGCCGGTCGGCCGACGAGTACGTCAGGTCGCCGTCGGCAGCGACGCCGGTGCCGGTCCGTGCCACCGGGTCGTCCGGAGCCATCGTCACGACCGAGATCGTGCCGGCGCCGGCCGGATCGTCGGGATGGCGTACGTCGGCGCACGACATCAGTGGTTGGGCCGAGCCGCCGTCGACTCGGGTGCTCGGCAGCCAGTCGGCCGCGGTGGTGCTGCGTACCAGGTCGCGGTTCTTCGCCAGTGCCTGCTTTGACGTGAGACGCGGGTACGGCTGGGCGAAGTCGAGGCTCGGCAGCCAGGTCGTGACCACGCGTACCGTGCCGTCGTGCTCGCGCGCCGAGACCAGGTCGCCCTGGACGGTCTCGGTCCGCTGCACCGTCGGCGCGGCCGGATCGGTCAGGTCGACCGTGGTGATCGTGGTGTGGGGGCCGCTGGTGATCATGCGCTCGGTGGTGGGCTCGCCGTACGGCAGGGCGCGCCGGATCGGGCCTGGCGGCTCGATGTACGGCGTCATGGCGGTCGTCGAGCCGAACAGGACCGCGCGGTCGCCGACCAGCAACAGTTCGTCGATCTGCAGTCGCCAGGGAAGGTCGAGCCGCCCGATCTCGTGAGCCTGCTCGCCGGTGGCGTCGTAGACGACGAGGTCGCCGTGGCGGATGACCACGACGTTTTCGCCGTCGGTCTTGGCCAGGTCGGGTTCGTCGACGTCCTGCTCCTGGAGGTTGGTGCCGGTGGCGCCGTTGCCGACGGCACCGGTCTCGGCGGCCGCGGCCGGCGGTGCTGCAACGCGGGGCGTGCTGGCCAACGGCATCACGCCGTCGAACACGATCGGTCCGCCGGTGTCCCAGCCCCAGGCGGTGACGTGGGGGAGGGCGCTCTCGACGTACCACGACCGCAGTTGCGCGCAGTCGTCGAACGGTGTGAGCTCGTCGGCCACCGCCGTCGGTGTGGCCCCGGGACCGGCGCCGATCACCGTGACGGCACCGGCGGCGACGAGGCCGGCCGCGGTGGCGCCGAGGGCCGTGATCCGCCGGGACGGTCGATGCATGAGGGACCCACCTCCGAGACGTTCGTCTGGCGCTGGGACGAGGTCTCGGCCGCTGCGGTTCCCGGGACGCGAAAGGCTTCGGCTACCTGCTGTGTTCGAGTGGTCTCATCGTGTAGCGTCATGGCACGCGCCGCCGACTTGGCTCGACCGGCCGGGGCGCTCTCGAGGGAGGAAAGGTCGATGCCCGCTGCGTATGTCTTGGTCCAGGCGGAACCCGGGGCAGTCCCAGACGTGCTCGCGGCGATGCGAGGGCTCGCCGAGGTCGCGTTCGTCGAGGCGGTGACCGGGCCCTACGACGCGGTCGTCGCCGTGGCGGGCGGCCAGGACGCCGACCCGGTGCGTCGGCGGCTCCAGGAGACACCGGGCGTCGCGCGTACGCTCACCTGCCCCAGCGTCGCGGCCTAGCGAAGCCTCAGTAGCGGTAGGTCTGGCCGTAGCTGGCGTTGTAGTTCGCCCGCGCCCGGCGCTGCTTGAGCTCTGCCACGCCCGAGACCGCGAGTGTGATGACACCCGAGACCAGCAGGATCGCGCCGAGCGTGTAGTCGGCGACGTACGGGAGATCCAGCTCGACGGCCCAGGCCAGAATGGCGCCGGCGGCGAGCAAGACCACGCCGGTGCCGATACCGGCCCCAGTACTTTGCGCATACGACAGTGCTGCCGCAGCGAGCGCGATCGTGCCGGTCAGCAGCAGGATGATGCCGAGCGCGTCGTCGGTGACATAGGGCAGGTCGATGTTGACCCCCCAGATCACGATCGCGCCGCCGATCAGGAACGCCACTCCGGTGCCGGCGCCCGATTGCTGATACTGCGGTTTGGCGAACGCGGCGGCGGCGACCGCCACGATGCCGGCCAGCATCAGGATCAGTCCAAGTGCGTCATCGGTGACGTAGGGCAGGTCGACGTCGACCGCCCACGACAGGATGGCTCCGGCGGCGAGCATGACAATGCCGGCTCCGATGCCCATGGAAATTCCTTCCAGGTGGATCGCGGGACCCGTCGGACTTTACCGTCAGTCGCGCAGCTCGGCGGGAGTGGTCACGACGTCGACCAGCGCTCCGTTACGCAGCGCCGTCACCTCGGTCCGGCGCCCGATCGCCTCGTCGAACATCAGCCGCTGCAGCGACTGGGCGTCCTGGAGCGGCTGGCCGTCGACCGCGAGGAGCAGGTCACCGGCATGCAGGCCCGCGGCGTCGGCCGGGCTGCCCGTGACGACCTCGACGACGCGCAATGCGGTCTTCCGGCCGACCTGGTCGGCGTCGGTCGCCCGCAGCGTGGCTGGTGTCGTGACCAGGCCGAGGTACGCCCGGCGCACCTTGCCGTCATGCAGCAGCGAGTAGATGATCCGCTGGGTCGTCGAGTTCATGGGGACCGCGAGACCCAGTCCGACGCCCGCGACCGCGGTGTTGATGCCCACGACGCGCGCCTTCGCATCGGACAGCGCGCCGCCCGAACTGCCCGGGTTGAGGGCCGCGTCGGTCTGGATGACGTCCTCGATGATCCGGGTGGCGTGCTGCGATCGGGCCGGCAGCGAGCGCCCGAGTGCACTGACCACGCCGGCGGTCACGCTGCCGGCCAGGCCCAGCGGGTTGCCGACCGCGACGACCAGGTTGCCGACCCGAAGCCGGTCGGCGTCGCCGTACTCCGGTGGGTCGGGAATCGCCCGATCGGCCCGCAGCACGGCCAGATCGGACAGCCGGTCGGCGCCGATCACGTCGATCTGAGCGACGGTGCCGTCGGCGAAGGCGGCAGAGCCCGCCTCGACGCCGGTCACGACGTGTGCGTTGGTGAGGAGGTGGCCGTCGCCGGTCAGCACGACCGCGGATCCGGCACCTTCGGCGGTGCCGCCGCGCCGGCGCTGCCGCACGCTGACGCTGGCGACCCGAGGCGTGATCTTGTCGGCCACGGACGTGACGATCTGTGAGTAGGCGTCGAGCGCCTCGTTCTCCAC
>DATFRX010000136.1:0-11671 GCA_035262905.1 Nocardioidaceae bacterium | reverse complement strand
CAACGAGGCGTTCGCCGCCCAGTCGCTGGCCTGTCTGGCCGAGTGGCCCGACCTGGATCCGGACCTGGTCAACCCACTCGGTGGCGCGATCGCCCTCGGCCATCCGCTCGGCTGCTCCGGCGCCCGGATCACCGGCTCGATGGCGTGGCAGCTGGCCCGTCGCGGATCGGGAGTCGGCCTGGCCGCGATCTGCATCGGCGTCGGTCAGGGCCTGGCGGTCGTGCTCGAGCGATGAGTTTCGGTCGCGAGCGGAGTCTGTAGGTCACGATCGACATCGCCGTAGGACCAGGAGAGCCGCATGTCCCGACTGACCTTCGTCAACCTTCCCGTGAAGGACCTCGCCAAGGCCCGCGAGTTCTTCACCGCCGCCGGCTTCGAGTTCAACGACCAGTTCGCCGACGAGAACACCAACTGCATGGTGATCAGCGACCAGGCGTACGTCATGCTCCATGCCGAGCCGACGTTCGAGATGTACGTGGAGACACCGGCCGTCGATCCGTCGACGGCACGCGAGGTGCTCGTCGGGTTGTCCGCCGACAGCCGGGCCGACGTCGACGACCTGATCACCAGGGTCGCGGCTGCCGGCGGCACCACCGGTGAGCTCGTCGAGCAGGGCCCGATGTACATGCAGCCGTTCCACGACCTCGACGGGCACCGCTGGTCGGTGACGTACATGGACATGTCCGAACTCTCCGGCTGACGCACCGACGTCCGGCTCGTCGTACGCTGAGCCGGTGTCGGACGCGTACCGTTCATCGCCCGCGCCGCCGCCGGATGGTGACATCCGCGCGGTGCTGGCGGTGCGACCGTTCCGGCGGTTGTGGGTCTGCCTGAGTCTGGCGTCGCTCGCGGACTGGATCGGGCTGCTGGCCGTCACCGCCTACGCCAACGCCCTGGCCGGCGCCGGCTACGGCCAGCGCAGCGCGGCGATCGCCGGTGTGCTGTTCGTCCGGCTGCTCCCCGCCCTCCTGATCGGCCCGCTCGGCGGCTACATCGCCGACCGGCTCGATCGGCGCCTCACGCTCGTGCTCGGCCTGGTCGTGCGCGCCGTGCTGTTCGCCTCGATCCCGCTCGTCGGGACCCTCGAGTGGCTGCTGACAGCGACGCTCCTGATCGAGGCCGCCAACGTCGTGTGGCTGCCCACCAAGGACTCGTTGATCCCGGACCTGGTGGCGGCTCACCGGCTCGCCGACGCCAACCGGCTGAACCTCACAACGACCTACGGCTCGGCCATACCCGCGGCTGCCCTCTTCGCGGCGCTGTCGTCCCTGGCCGAGGCGATCGACGCGACCACCGGCTGGTTCGGCGGCGACCCGGTGGCGCTGGCGATGTACATCAACGCGGTGATCGTGGTCGGGGCAGCGTTGGTGGCGCGTACGCTGCGCGATCTGCCGGTCCAGGCCGGCCGGGTCCATCCCGACGCCAACGTCTGGCTGACCATCGCCGACGGCTGGGACTACGTCGTACGCACGCCGATGGTCCGGGGCCTCGTCTTCGGCATCGTCGGCGCCTTCGCGGCCGGCGGCATCGTCATCGCACTTGCCCGGGTCTACGTCGGTGACCTCGGGGCGGACGATCCGGGGTACGGCGTGCTCTTCGCGGCGGTGTTCCTCGGACTCGGCACCGGCATGTGGCGCGGCCCGAAGCTGTTCCCGAACGTCTCGCGCCGACGACTGTTCGGCCTGTCGATCGTGGCCGCCGGCCTCACGCTCGGACTGGTGTCGTTCATCGGCGATCTCGTCCTGGCGGCGATCCTCGCGGTCGTCCTCGGCGCCTGCGGCGGAGTCGCCTGGATCACCGGCTACACCCTGCTCGGCCTTGAGGTCGACCCGCGGCTGCGCGGCCGTACCTTCGCCTTCGTCCAGTCGGCGACCCGGCTGACCCTGGCGCTGGTCCTCGTCCTGGCGCCGGTGCTCGCCGCCGTGATCGGTGCCCACCGGTTCCAGATCACAACTGACGTGGGTCTCACCTACAGTGGGGCGCAGTTCACCTTCGCGATCGGCGCCGTCCTCGCGATCGCCGTCGGGGTGATGGCCTATCAGCAGATGAACGACCGCCCAGGAGAGTCGTTGCGCGAACAGTTGCGGGGTGCGGCCGGTCCGGTCGGGAGCGAGTGGTTCCACGAGTCGGGGGTGTTCGTGGCGCTCGAGGGCGGCGAGGGCTCCGGCAAGTCGACCCAGGCCGATCGGCTGGCGAAGTGGCTGCGTGAGCAGGGCTTCGACGTGGTGCTCACCCACGAGCCCGGCGACACCGACGTAGGCGCAACCCTGCGGCGGATCGTCCTGAGTCCCGAGACCGGCTCGCTGTCGCCGCGTACCGAGGCGCTGATCTACGCCGCCGATAAGGCCGAGCACGTCGACACCGTGGTGATCCCGGCCCTGGAGCGCGGCGCCGTCGTCGTCACCGACCGCTACGTCGACTCGGCGCTGGCCTACCAAGGCGCCGGGCGGGACCTGACCCGGAGCGATCTCGAGCGCGTGACGCGATGGGCGACCCACAACCTGCGGCCGCATCTCACGGTGCTGCTCGACATCGATCCCGCGATGGGTCATCGCCGCTTCGCCGGCCGCGACCGGCTCGAGTCGGAGCCGCTGGCCTTCCACGAGCGAGTACGCGCGTCGTTCCTCGATCTGGCCACGGCCGATCCCGATCACTACGTCGTCGTCGACGCCGCCCAGGACGCCGACGTGGTCGCCGAGAAGATCCAGGCTCGACTCGAGCCGCTGCTCGCCGATGTCCGTCGTACCCAGGGGAATGCCTCATGAGCGTCTCGACCGAGCCGGCTGCTGCCGACGGCGTCTGGTCCGACCTGGTCGGCCAGGAGCCGCTCGTCGAGTTGCTCCGGCAGATCGTGCTGGCCGCGCAGGATCGAGTCGCCGGTGGCAGTGGGACCGGGATGACCCATGCCTGGCTGTTCACCGGACCACCGGGATCGGGCCGGTCCAACGCGGCCCGGGCGTTCGCGGCCGCCTTGCAGTGTGAGAGCGGCGGCTGCGGAGTCTGCAACGCCTGCCGGACTGCCCTGTCCGGTGCACACCCCGACGTCACCCTGGTCGCGACCGAGGGGCTGTCGATCGGCGTCGACCAGGTGCGCGAGCTGGTCCGCGACGCCGCCCTCGCTCCGGGTTCCGGCCGCTGGCAGGTGATCGTCGTCGAGGACGCCGACCGGCTGACCGAGGACGCCGCCGACGCACTGCTCAAGAGCCTGGAGGAGCCGGCCACGCGGACCGTGTGGATGCTGTGCGCTCCGACGCCGGAGGACGTGCTGGCGACGATCCGATCTCGGTGCCGCCACGTCGTCCTGCGTACGCCGCCGACCGAGGCCGTCGTCCGGCTGCTCACGGAGTCCGGGGTGCCCGAGCAGCTCGCCTGGACTGCGGCGCGAGCTGGCCAGGGCCACATCGGCCGGGCCCGTCGGCTCGCCACGGACGAGGACGCCCGGTCGCGCCGGCGCGAGATCATCGGCCTGCCCTCGTCCCTGATAGACCTCGGTAGCTGCCTCGACGCGGCGGCCGGACTGCACACGACAGCCGAGGCCGAGGGTGCCGCCGTGGCCAGCCGGCTCGACGAGCAGGAGCGGATCGGACTCGAGGCGGTCTACGGCGTCGCCGAGCGCGGCCGGCGGGTGCGCGGCTACAGCGGCGCGCTCTCGACCCTCAAGAAGGACCAGGAGCGCCGCAAGAAGCGGGTCGTACGCGACAGCATCGACGGCGCCCTGCTGGACCTGCTGTCGTTCTATCGCGACGTGCTCGTCATCCAACTCGACGCCGGTACCGACCTGGTCAACGAGGACGTTCGCGCCGACATCGTCTCGCTCGCCCACAAGGGCACCCCCGAGCAGACGCTGGCCCGGATCGACGCCGTGCTCGCCTGCCGCGAGGCGCTGGAGGCCAACGCAGCACCGCTGCTCGCGCTCGAGGCGCTGATGATCCACCTGCACATCTGATTGGCGGGGCGGCGTGCGGATCGCGGCTCGCGGTGGCGAACTCCCAGACCGACGCCCGTCCGCCCGCTAACCTGCCGATGCCATATTGGACCTGGAACACCGCCGCCGGGCCACCCGGAATCCGGGTCTCGGCGCCGACGACGACCGAGGAGGTCGACGACATGGCCGATGCCATCCCGGGACCGGACGAGCCGGTGAGCTTCGAGGCCCACATCAAGCCGCTGTTTCGCGAGAAGGACCGCAGCTCGATGCAGTTCGCCTTCGATCTGTGGGACTACGACGACGTACGCGAGCACGCCGACGACATCGTCGAGCGGATCGACGACGGCTCGATGCCATGTGACGGCGCGTGGTCCGAGGAACAGACCGGCCTGATCAACCGGTGGGTCAGCTCCGGCATGCCCGAGTAGCTGGGCAAGTCGCGACGATCAGATCGGGTCCCACGGTACCGACTCGTACGCCGTCACGACCTCTCGCATCAGTCGATCGTCGACCGGGATGACCACGTCGTCGATCCGGCCGACCGGCGTCACGCCGCGCGAGTTGGTGATGAACGCGGCGTCGAAGATCGGCAGCTCGACCAGCCGTACCTGCCGGCGGCGCGAGGCGAGTCGCGGCTCCAGCAACTGCATCGTGGTGCCGGGCAGCGTCGGTGCGTCCGGCCACACGACGGCACCGCCGTAGCCGAAGGCGATGTTGGCGATCGTGGTCTCCGCGATGCTGCCGTCGCTGTCGACGAGCAACGCGTCGTCGTAGCCGTCCCGCTCGGCCTGGATGCCGTAGTAGATCTGGGCGAAGCTGCCAACGTGCTTGAGGTGCGCGACCGGACGTAGATAGCGCACCGATCGGAGCCGGGCCGGCTGGGTCGACGGCTCGTCGGGGGCCCGGATCGCCACGAGCACGGCCGGCTCTTCGGCGCCGTCGTCGAAGATCGTGATCCGCCCGGTCGCGTCCGGATGGTCGTCGCCGAGGCAGTGCCGCAGGTGGTCGCGTACCCGCTCCGGATCAAGATCGGCGTCGAACAGCTCACGCGTCGCCGTCTGGAGCCGAGCCAGATGGAGATCGAGTCCGCGTACGGCCCGGTCCCGGATCTGCATCGTGGAGTAGTGCCCGTAATTGACCAGCGCGGCCGCCGCGAGCCGGTCCGATGTGGCGGCGCGGCCGTCGATCTCCACCCGGGCATACCCCACGGCCGACAGGGTAGTCGTGGCGCTGACCACCTAAGGTGGGCAACGTGGGCATGGTGATGGCGGTGTCGTTCACTCGGTACGGCCGCCTGCACTATCTCGACCCCGGCGACCTCACCCCCGAGATCGGCGACAAGGTCCTCGTGCCGACCGACGACGGTCCGGAGGTCGCCGAGTGCGTGTGGCCGCCGCAGTGGGTCAGCGAGGACGTCGACGGGCTGCCCCGGTGCGAGGGCCTGGCCACCGACGACGATCTCGCCCGGGACGACGCGAATCGGACGATCCGGGCGAAAGCCAAGCAGACCGCGAAGCGACTCATCCGCGAGCACGGCCTGCCGATGAAGGTGGTCGGCGTCGACTACACCGAGCGCCGCGACGGCATCGACAAGCTGGTCACGATCTACTTCAGCGCACCGCATCGGGTCGACTTCCGGGCCCTCGTACGCGATCTGGCGTCGGCGCTTCGGGCCCGCATCGACCTTCGGCAGCTCGGCGACCGCGACGAGGCCCGGGTCCAGGGCGGCATCGGACCGTGTGGCCGGGAGCTGTGCTGCGCCACGTTCCTGCGCGACTTCGAGCCCGTGACCGTCCGGATGGCCAAGGACCAGGACCTGATCGTCAACCCGCTGCGCATCTCGGGTGCCTGTGGGCGACTGATGTGCTGCCTCAAGTACGAGCACCCGCTCTACACCGAGTTCGCCCGATCCGCTCCCGCCGTCGGTGAGGAGGTGGAGTCGCCGGAGGGCCGTGGCACTGTCGTGGGTCACAATGTCCCGTCAGACAGCGTCGTGGTGCGATTGACGGCGTCGGGGCGTACCTGCCAGTGCACTCGGGCCTCGGTGTGCGGATCGCGCCAGGCGTACGAGGAACGGCACGTCAACCCGGGCCGTGATGGGCAGGAGAGCACCACGTGAGCATCGGGCGCCGGGGACTGGCAGGCCTGGCCGCGATTGCCGTCCTGGCAGCCGCCTGTGGTGGGGGCGGCGACGAGTCCAAGGGGAGCGACAAGCCGTCGGAGCCGACCGCCGCGACCTCCCAGGCGCCGTCGGGCGACTCGAATCGCAACAGCGTCGCGGCGTTCCACGACCAGACCATCGACTGGACCGACTGCGGCGACTTCCAGTGCGGCAGCGTCGAGGTGCCGATGGACTACTCCAACCCGTCCGGGCCGACCGTCGACATCCAGCTGAAGCGGGCCCCGGCGACCGGCGATCCGATCGGGACGCTGTTCATCAATCCAGGTGGTCCTGGCGGCTCGGGCACCGACTACCTGACCACGTTCAGCCACGAGATGAGCGACCAGATGCGCGCTCACTACGACGTCATCGGCTTCGACCCGCGTGGCGTGGCCAAGAGCGACCCGCTGGTCTGCGTCAACGACGCCGAGCTGGACAAGCTGGTGGCCTTCGATCCGACCCCCGACACTCCGGCGGAGGTCACCGAGGCGCGGGATCTGCTCCGGCAGCTCGGCGACGGCTGTGCCGACGCCGGGCCGCTGGCCGAGCACATGTCGACGGTCGACGTCGCCCGTGACCTCGACATCCTGCGCGCCGCGGTGGGCGACCCGAAGCTGAACTACTACGGCGCCTCCTACGGCACCTACATCGGCGCGATCTACGCCGAGCTGTTCCCGCAGCGGGTCGGCCGGTTCGTACTCGACGGGGCGATCGATCCGTCCCTGTCGCCGCAGCAGTTCAACATCGGTCAGGCGAAGGGCTTCCAACGAGCGTTGGACGCCTACATCGACGACTGCGTGTCGAGCGGCGACTGCCCGCTGGGCACCAACCACGACGAGGCGATCCAGCGGCTGCACTCGTTCCTCGACGATCTCGATCAGCATCCGCTGGACAGCGGCGACCCGGCTCGGCCGCTCACCGAGGGGCTCGGCTTCTACGGCATCGCGGTGACGCTCTACGTCAAGGACTACTGGCCGCTGCTGACCCAGGCGCTGACGGCGGCCTTCAACGGCGACGGCTCAGTCCTGCTCACGCTGGCGGATGCCTACCTGCAGCGGGACGACAACGGCTACACCAACAACTCGAGCCAGGTGATCTACGCGGTCAACTGCCTCGATCATCCGGTGCACATGACCAATCAGCAGATCGAGCAGTCGGTGCCGCGCTATGAGAAGGCCTCGTCAGTGTTCGGGCGGGTCTTCGCCTGGTCGATGCTGGGCTGCTCGAACTGGCCACTCAAGGCGGACCAGCCGACCCCCTCGATCGACGCGGCCGGCTCCGCTCCGATCGTCGTCATCGGGACCACTCGCGACCCGGCGACGCCGTACGCCTGGGCGGTCGGTCTCGCCAACGAGCTGAAGTCCGGAGTACTGATCACCCGCGACGGCGACGGGCACACCGGCTATCACATGGGCAACGAATGCGTCGACAACGCGGTCGACAACTACCTGATCGACGGCAAGGTGCCGCAAAATTCGCTGTCCTGCTGAGCGCCTGGTCGGCTAGCTTCCGGCCATGTCGAGCGTCGACCGTCGCCCCGATCTCGAGGTCTGGACCTCGCACTTGAGCGAGCCGTTCCGAGGCCGTCCGGTCATCGTGGCGTTCAAGGTGCTTGCGGGCATGACGCACGACGTCGCGCGACTCAAGCAGTGGGGAGCCCTGCGACCGCTGCTGATCGCCCGCGGCACCGGCACGGGTCCGCTGCCGTCGCCCGACGACGCCGACATCTGGATCATCCCGCTCGATCCGGCGCCGTCGCTCAGCGAGGAGGTACGGGAGGTCCATCGGCTCATCGCGTCGCCGCCGGCCGAGCTCGTGCGCCGGGTCGAGGATTTCGACCCCGATCGGCGGGCGGTGTGGTGGCTGGCGCCGTTCGCGGGACATGGTTCCCTGCTGGGCCGCGACGTGATGGGCGGCCGACCGGACGAATGGGCCAGGCTCGAGGACAAGCTGCTGTGCGACGAGATCTGGGACGCCGCCGGCGTGACCCGGTCGCCGATCCGGATCGTCCCGGCCGTCGAAGCGGAGCTGGCGGAGGCGACGAATGCGATCGGCGGTCCCGACGGCGCGGTCTGGTCGGGCGACGCGCGAGAGGGAGTCAACGGCGGCGGCGACTTCGTGCGATGGGTACGCTCCGACGCCGATGTCGAGTCGATGACGCCGTACTTCGCCGCCCACTGCGACCGGGTCCGGGTGATGCCGTTCCTGGAGGGCGTGCCGTGCAGCATCCACGGCTTCGCCCTGGCCGACGGCGTCGCGGCCTTCCGCCCGGTCGAGTTGGTGATGCTGCGGCGGCCGGCGGGCAACCGGTTCATCCTGGGCGGCATGTCGACCTGGTGGGATCCGAGCGACGCCGATCGGGAGCAGATGCGCGACCTGGTCCGACGGGTCGGCGCGATCCTGGTCGATCGGGTTGGCTATCGCGGCGGCTTCGGCATCGACGGGGTGATGACGCGCGACGGCTTCCGGCCGACCGAGCTCAATCCCCGGTTCACCGGCGGGCTGATGACGCTGGCGAGGAGCATGCCGGACGTACCGTTGGAGCTTCTGCAGATGTGCGCGGTGGCCGGCCGCGATCCCCGGGTCAATGCGGCGACCCTGGAACGGCTGGTCGTCGATGCCGCCGATGCCGCACGCTTCGCCAACGCCTTGGGGCTGAGTGATCGCGAGTGGGAGGGCGAGACCGACGAGGTCGACCTGGCGTGGCAGGACGGCCGCTTCACCGTGGCCTCCGATCCGTTGGCCCGCGTGGGATCGATGGCGGCCGGACCGGCCGTGACCAAGGGGACCTTCGTGCGCTTCACACCCTCCGACGACCTGATGCGACCGGGCATGCGCCTCGCACCGCTGCACCTCAAGGCGCTGCGCTTCGCCGACCAGCACTGGGACCGGGACTTCGGCGAGCTCGAGATCGCGCCGGACGTTCGCTAGTGCTCCGGCGGGAGCTGGCCGACCAGGGTGGTCTGCTCCCACACGATCTGCCAGTGCCCGTCCCGGTTCTCGTACACGCAGGTGTGCCAGGCCCCGTCGGTGCGATGGCCGGTGCCCTTGGCGACGACGTCGATGTGCGACTTGTACCGCAGGACAGCCGCGTCGCCGTACACGCGAGTCTCGATCGGCGTCACCGGCTGGTACGCCTTGAAGTCGAGGTCACCGGAGGCGACCGCGCCGAGGTACGCGTCGCGCGGGAGCGGAGTGCCGTCGGGCGTGATCAGCTCGAAGTCGTCGGCGAGCACCTGCTGAACCGCGGGCATGTCGGCCTCGACGAGCGCGGTCAGGCGAGCCCGCTCGGTCTGCCGCAGATTCTGGACGGTGGCCCGGTCGATCACGGGCGGACTCGAATCGTCGCGTCCCTGGCCGGCCAGCACGACACCGCTCAGCACGATGATCACGATCGCGGCGGCCGCCAGTGCCAGGGCGCGAATCCGGCGCTGCCGGCGCCCGACGAGCACCTGCTGGACCGTGCCAGATACGTACTCGGGGCGGAGCTCGACGGCCTCGGCCTCCTCGCTCAGCTCGGTCCGGAGTCGATCTTCAAGCGGCGACGTCACGACGACCTCCACGCGTCTTCGGGCTCACCCAGGCGGGCCCGCAGGGTGTGCAGTGCTCGAGCGTTGTGGCTCTTCACGGCGCCGGTCGAACAGCCGAGGATCTCAGCCGTCTGCGGCTCGGTCAGGTCCTCGTAGTAGCGCAGGACGACCACGGCCCGCTGCCGCGGCGGCAGGGTGAGGACGATCGGCCACAGCCGGGTCCGCGACTCGATGTCGTCGCCCGGCGCGACGGCCTGCGGGTGCTCCGGCGGGGCCGCGAAGGCCGTCTCGCGAGTCCAGGAGTGTCGCTTCCGCCAGCTGATCAGCGTCCTGACCATGGCCGTACGCACGTAGGACTCGGCCGCTCGCGGCTCTCGGATGCCGCCCCAGAGGGGGTAGGCCTTGGTCAGCGCGGTCTGGAGCAGGTCCTCGGCCAGGTGCCGGTCACCCGTCAGAAGGTAGGCCGTCCGCAGCAGCGAGACCGAGCGAGTTGTCACGAACTCGGTGAATGCTGCGTCTGCTCGGGCCATGAAACTGTCCTCCTGCCCTTGTAGACAGGTTGACAGGCGCCGATGGTTTACGTCACTCGATGACGTCGGTTGCGAGCGAGATGTTCGTGCTTACCTGGGTGACGCGTTCGATGGATCCGGTGCTCGGCGTCCAGGCGATGACCAGGTGGTCGGTCTGGATGAGTACGGCGTCGTCGAGCCAGCCCTGCAGTCCGAACAGCCAGGTGTCGTACCACGCGTCCGACGCGCTGAGCATGGTCACCGGCGCCCCGGTCGCGATGTCGACGATGATCCAGCCGTTGGGCGCCAGGGAGCTCGCCACATCGGGATCCTCGTAGGTGCCGGGCACCACGAGGAGTCGATCGGTCGCGCTGGCCGGAGTCTCGCTCCGGTGCCGGAGCAGGATCGGCACGGCGTCGACCGCCAGGTTCTCCTGCCACCGGATCAGATCGCTTCGCGCCGGCCAGTCGCCGGTCTCCCGGACCTCCAGCGGGGTGCCGTCGGGCATGAACGCCGCTCGATAGGCGCTGTACGGCCGCCCGCTGATCGAGCCGTCGTCGATGTCGAGCACGCTGCCGGTGCTGTCGTCCCGGCTGACCAGGAGCTCATGCCCGTTGGGAAGCCACAGCAGGCGCGCGTTCGGGCCCGGCACGGCGAATATCTCACTCCCGCCGCTCGACAGATCGACGACCACGACCGCGTCGGGTTGTGGGAACGCCGCCAGCAAGCCATCGGACCGGAGCGACCCGTGTACGACCGGGCTGAATGTGCTGGAGCGCTCGGCATGCGGCCGTACCAGCGGGACTCCGTCCAGCCGCCGTAACTGTCCGTCCTCACCGACGACCCCGACCTCCGCGCCGGTCCCGGCAACCAGGGCGAGTGCGTGGTCGACCGGATCCGCGGACAGCGGCGGAGCCGACGCGACATCGACCGGGAGCACCCGCGGCAGCGCGGTGTCCCGCCAGAGCAGCTTGCCGACGTCCTCCGGTGGCGGCAGCCCATGGATGTCCTGGGCATCGAGCTCGTGAGGCGGTGACGGCGAAGGCGGTATCGGCGGGTCGACCTCGGTCTTGCGCGTGTCGTCGTCGCCCACGATCGCTGTCGCGGCACCGCCCACCACCAGGACGGCCAGGACGATAGCCACTCGCTGCGTCACGCCCCGTCGGTCTCGTCGCCGCTTGAGCACGCTCTCGACGCTGCCCGACACGAAGTCCGGCCGGAGCTCGACGTTGTCCGCGTCCTCGCGCAGCTCCCGACGCAGCCGGTCCTCGAGCGCGACCGCGGCGCCGACGTCCTTGCTCCCGGGCGCAGTGCCGGACAGCAGGACTTGGAGCGCCTGGATGTTGAGCCGCTCAGCCGACCGCGTCGAGCAGCTGAGCACCGCGGCGGTCTCCTGCACGGTGAGATCCTCGTAGTAGCGCAGCACGAGCACCGACCGCTCCCGCGCCGGCAGCGTCGCGAGAACTGTCCAGAGCCGTCCGGCCAGGACACCGAGCCGCTCGGTTACGACGCCCTCGCGAGTCCATCCGGGTCGGCGCCACCG
>DATFRX010000135.1:0-4607 GCA_035262905.1 Nocardioidaceae bacterium | reverse complement strand
TCCGGATCGGCGCTCGCGCCAAGAGCCAAACACGGTCGTCTGTTACGGCGCGCAGGCCGAACGGACCCCAATCAGCTACCCGAAGGGACTACGGAGCCGGGGACTTTGGCCCCTCTTCGGGCCGATCACCCAATGACCCGTTACCGAGTGGCTTGTCACCGGCACGGTCAGTCTCGGCCCGGTCGGTCTCGGCCCGGTCGGCTTCGGGCTCCTCCTCGAAGTCCACCTTCTTGAGCTGCTTGTTGAGGCTGCGCAGGAGGAGCGCGGTGCCGACGGCGAGGCTGCCGAGTACCAACGCGCCAATGCCACCGGCCGTCACGTTGGCCGGATCGACGGCCTGCAGTACGTCCTGGGTCGCGGCGGTTGCGTCGATCATGACGCTCCTTTCGAGCCGGACGCCGCCCGGCTCAGCGTGGCCTTGCGGGCGAGCTCGTCCGGATGCTGCCGGATCCCGTTGAACAAGTCGTCCTCGGGCAGCACCACGTCGACCAGCGACCGGGCCAGCTCGTAGTCCTCGGTGGGCCAGGCGGTCTGGTGCACCTCGAGCGGTACGGCGAACCAGTGTCCGTCCGGGTCGATCTGGGTCGCGTGGGCCAGCAGCGCCTGGTCGCGGATCTGGAAGTACTCGGCGCACGGCACTCGGGTCGTGATCCTGGCCGCGTGCTCCGGGTCCGGCTTCCACTCCTTGAGCCGCTCCTCGTAGGGCGACTCGAGACCGCGGGCGAGCATCGCGTCGTGCAGCGCCTGGGTGCGCTCCCGGTGGAACGAGTGGTGGTAGTAGAGCTTGAGCGGCTGCCAGGGCTCGCCGGCGTCCGGATAGCAGTCTGGGTCGCCAGCGGCATCGAACGCGGCGACCGAGATCTGATGGGTACGGATGTGATCCGGATGCGGATAGCCGCCGTTCTCGTCGTACGTCGTCATCACATGCGGCCGGAAGTCGCGGATCAGCCGGACCAACGCCTCGACGCAGTCGTCCAGCGGCAATGCTGCGAAGCAGCCGTCGGGCAACGGCGGCGGGTCCTCCCCGTCGGGCCAGCCGGAGTCGACGAACCCGAGCCAGTCCTGCCGGACGCCGAGGATCTCCCGGGCCCGATTCATCTCCTGCCGACGGATCTCGGCGATGTTGGCCAGGATGTCCGGACGGTCCATGTTGGGGTTCAGAATCGACCCACGCTCGCCTCCCGTACAGGTGACGATGTGGACGTCGACACCTTCGGCGACATACTTCGCAGTCGACGCGGCGCCCTTGCTCGATTCGTCGTCCGGGTGCGCGTGGACGTGCATCAGGCGCAGTTGTTCTGCCACCGCTCTCCTCGATGTACTTGGACACGGCGTAGCGTGCCGTCACAATGGGGTGCTCGTACCATGGTGGCGGAATCGGTCAACTGATGGCGCCACCACCCCCATGGGACGCCCGCCCAGCCCCTACCCCTGGAGAGCCACCGATGTCGATCCTGGACTCCGCCGACCATGCGGATCCCATGCTCGAGGAGCGGTATGGCAAGCCCCCGCGTTGGTCGCGTCTGATCCTGATGGTCGTCGTCGCCCTGGCTGTCACCGCCGGTGTGGCCTGGGTGATCTGGGCCGGCCTGGCCAACTCCAACCCGCCCGTCTCCGCTCAAGTGAGCACGTTCGAGGTCCGCGGCGCGCATGCGACTCACGTCACACTTGTCATCGATCGGAGCGACGGCGACGCCGTACAGTGCCGGATCTATGCCCAAAGCGAGGATCAGAACGTCGTCGGAGAACGTACAATCAAGGTTCCGGCCGGTGATCCCGGTACCACGACAGTGGATGCGACCATCCGGACGGAGCGACGGGCCGTCAACGGCGCCCTCGACGCGTGCGAGGTGACCTAGAGCCCGTCCCGACCGGCATCCGAGCGAAGCCGTCGGACCAGGCAACGTCGTCGTGCGTCTTGCTACTGTCCTGAGAATCTCAGGGCGCCGGCGATGCGCGACGTCCATATTCGAGGAGCAATACCCGTGACGAACACCAGTGAGCAGGACACCATTTGGCTGACGCAGGAGGCCTACGACCGCCTGCGTTCCGAGCTCGACCATCTGCAGGGCCCAGCCCGTGCCGAGCTCGCCGCCCGCATCGGCGAGGCGCGTTCCGAGGGCGACCTGCGCGAGAACGGTGGCTATCACGCGGCCAAGGAGGAACAGGGCAAGTCGGAGGCCCGGATCCGCCAGCTCCAGGACATGCTGCGCCGCGCCCAGGTCGGTGAGCAGCCGACCGAGCAGGGCGTGGTCGGCCCGGGCATGATCGTGACGATCCGGTTCGCCGGCGACTCCGACACCGAGACCTTCCTCCTGGGCTCCCGGGAGCTGGTAACCCTCGACGACTCGGTCGACCTCGAGGTCTTCTCACCGCAGTCGCCGCTCGGCACCGCGATCACCGGCAAGGGCACCGGCGACAGCGCGACCTTCACCGCGCCCAACGGCAGGGACACCACCGTCGAGATCGTCGCCGCCGAGCCCTTCGAAGGCTGACCCCTCCCCCGACGATCCGTCACTCAGACAGTGACGATCCGTCACTCGGACAGCGACCATCCGTCACTCAGGTCCTGTCTTGGTGACGGATCGTCACTGTCTGAGTGACGGATCGTCGTTGGGTTAGCTGAAGGAGACGGGGTAGCCGACCTCGCGGAGCCGGGCGAGGACCTGCTCGCAGTGCTTCTGCCCACGGGTCTCGACCTGCAGGGCCACGACGACCTCGTCGATGTGCAGGTGGGCCGAGGTCCGTTCGTGGACGACGTCGAGGACGTTGACCTGGAGGTCCGCGAGCTGACTGAGCATCCGGACCAGCTCGCCTGGGTGATCGGGGATCCGTACCCGGAAGGACAGATAGCGCCGAGCCGACGCCAGACCGTGCCGGATCACCTGCATCAGCAGCAGCGGATCGATGTTGCCCCCGGACAGGATCGCGACGACCGGCCCGGTGAACTGGTCCGGATACTCCAGCAGCGCGGCCACCGAGGCGGCTCCGGCCGGCTCCACGACCTGCTTCGCGCGCTCGGCGAGCATGAGCAGGGCCTGGCTCATCGACTCCTCGCTGACCGTGACGACCCGGTCGACCAAGCGCTGGATCGCCGCGAACGGCACCTCGCCGGGACGCCCGACCGCGATGCCGTCGGCCATCGTCGGCGACAGCTCGATCGCGAGCGGATAGCCGGCCGCGAGTGAGGCGGGGTACGTCGCGGCGTTCTCCGCCTGGACCCCGATCACCGAGACGTCCGGCCGCCGGCTGTGGATGGCCGTGGCCACCCCGGCCGCGAGACCGCCACCGCCGATCGCTACGAGCACCGTGGACAGCGACGGCAACTGCTCGAGGATCTCCAGACCGATGGTCCCCTGGCCCGCGATGATGTCGGGATGGTTGAACGGGTGGATGAGGATGGCGTCGGTCTTGTCGGCGTACTCGTGGGCGGCGTCCAGACAGTGGTCGACGCTCGAGCCGGTGAATCGTACGTCGGCGCCGTACGCCCGGGTCGCCTCCTCCTTCGGGATCGGCGCGCCCTCGGGCATGAACACCGTGCAGTGGGTGTCGAGCAGTGATGCCGCCAGCGCCACCCCCTGGGCATGGTTACCGGCGCTGGCGGCCACGACGCCGCGGGCGCGTTCCTCCTTGCTGAGCCCGCTGATCCGCACGTACGCACCGCGGATCTTGAACGAGCCGGTGCGCTGCAGGTTCTCGCATTTGAGATGGACCGGTGTCTTGGCCACCGCGGTGAGCGACCGCGACACCTCCAAGGGAGTCTGAATCGCGACGCCGTCGAGCAGCCGCCGGGCCGCCTCGATGTCGCCGATCGTGACGTCGGGCACGTCCGTACCGGGATCCATACCGCGAACACTAGTGAGTCGTCAGGCGTCAGTCGGGTCCTGGGCCGACGTCAGGCGCTGACGCAGCAAGGTCGTCGCCGCGTCGGTGTAGTCGGCCCGAAGCAGTCCGGCCGCGGCCAGGACGTACTCCTGATCCACGACCAGCCGAGGGCTCCGGGGCAGCAGCCAGCCGCCGGAGACGTCCTCGCCGGTCGACTCGCGCAGCACGGCGGCAGCCCGCTCCCCCGGTGCATGGCGCAAGACGCCGCCGGACCCGACAAGGAGCTCGACCTCGCGAAGGTCGACGCCCTGCCGCTCGACAAGGCGCCCTTCGGGATCGAACACGACGCGCTGCCGCCCGGCATGTCGTCGCAGCGCGATCCCGACCGCGGTCGTGGCGAGGTCGTACTCGGCCTCGACGTCGGCCGGACCGTCCGGCAGCCAACCGGGATCGGCGGCCCGACGCTCGGCGGCCGCACCG
Organism: Nocardioidaceae bacterium; assembly: GCA_035262905.1. GTDB lineage: Bacteria > Actinomycetota > Actinomycetes > Propionibacteriales > Nocardioidaceae > DATFRX01. The sequence continues at coordinate 302 of DATFRX010000135.1, read as the reverse complement.
AGAGCGACCGCATCGGTGTCGTCGACCAGCCCGGCTGCTACGCCGCGGGCCACTGTCGTCGGGGCGCTCCACCGCATGCCGAGGTCGCCCTCGACCGTCCGGGTCAGCGGCGTCGGCGCCACCACCTCGCGGGCGAGACCGCCAAGCTCAGGGGACAGAGTCTCCGGGTCCAGGGTGACGGCCGAATGGACATCGGTGGTGGCTCCGCCGACGTCGACGACCACGACATCACCGACGGCCTCGGCGAGCAACTCGACGCCGGACAGCACGATGTCCGGCGTCGGCCCGACGACCATGTCGAG
>DATFRX010000134.1:0-13862 GCA_035262905.1 Nocardioidaceae bacterium | reverse complement strand
AGCGCCGGCGCATCGAACGCGATCTGCACGACGGCGCCCAACAGCGGCTGCTGGCGCTGGCGCTCGAGCTGCAGGCCGCCCAGGTCAACGGCAGCGTCGAGCGGCTCCGCGAGACGGCCGCCGTCGGCGTCACCGAGCTGCAGACCGCCGTCGCCGAGCTTCGCGAGCTCGCGAATGGGCTGCATCCCGCCGTGCTCAGCGACTCCGGCCTGGGCGCGGCGCTGGACGACCTGGCGAGCCGGCTCCCGCTGCGGGTGGAGATACGGGCCACCGCGAGCCGGTATCCGCCGCAGATCGAGTCCACGGCCTGGTTCATCGCCTGCGAGGCGATCAGCAATGCGGTCAAGCACGCCCGCGCGGCCGGAATCGAGGTTAACGTCGGTGCGATGAACGGCACTCTCACCCTGACCGTCAGCGACGACGGCGTCGGCGACGCCGATCCGCAGGGCGCCGGGCTACGCGGCATCGCCGACCGGGCCGAGGCGGTCGGCGGCGCGCTGGCCGTGCGTACCCGGCCGGACGGCGGCACGATCGTGATCGGAACGCTGCCATGCGGGTCGTGATCGCCGACGACTCGGTGCTGTTCCGCGAGGGGCTCGCCCGGCTGCTCGCCGAGGCCGACATCGAGACCTGTGCGATGGCCGGCGACGCCGACGAGCTCGAGCGCCTCGTCGTGGAGCACCGGCCCGACGTCGCGCTGGTCGACATCCGGATGCCGCCGAGCTTCACGCACGAGGGCGCTCGCGCGGCGGCGCAACTGCGCGAGGAGAACGACGGCCTCGGCATCCTGCTGCTGTCGCAGTCGCTGGAGGGCCGCTACGCCGCTCGACTCGCGCAGGACCATCCGAAGGGGTTCGGCTACCTGCTGAAGGACCATGTCGTCGACGTCGCGACACTGGTCGATGCGGTTGACCGGGTGGCCGACGGCGGCACCGTGCTCGACCCCGACGTCGTGAGCTACCTGCTCGGGCGGCGAACGACTCGCGACCAGGTCGAGTCCCTCACCGCACGGGAGCACGAGGTGCTCGCCCTGATGGCCGAGGGCCGCTCGAACGCCGCGATCGGGCGACAGCTCGTGCTCAACGAGCGCACCGTCGACAGCCACATCAGCAGCATCCTGACCAAGCTCGACCTGCTCCCCCAGCCGGACGACCATCGCCGGGTACTCGCGGTGCTGGCCTGGCTCCAGCGGGACTGAGGACGCACGTACGACATTTCACCTGCCTGACACATCGCGGTGACAGGTCGGTCAAGACTCGTGCCTAGCTTCGGGGGCGTCGGGCAAATCGCTCGGCCGGGCGAGAGGCGGGGAGTCGCCAAGGTGGGACGAGGCACGCGAGTCAGCGCACCGGCACTGTTGAGTCCGCTGTCGTGGCACCGGAGGGTGAGTCGCACCGTACGCGGGATCGTTCGCCTGCCGTCCGCGGACCAGGCGCGGCGCAATGCGTCGGTGGCCGCCGACGACCTGACCCGTCAACGTCACGAGCGGGAGGAGATCGACCGGTTCCTCAGCGCTCACGCAGCGCTGGCCCGGGACGAGTCGGCGACGGCGGTCTGACGCCACGGATTCCGCAGGCGACCGGGATCGGGCATGCTGGCGGCATGGACGAGGGCACACCGCGCCGCCGACGCCGACGACGGACTCGTCGCCGCCGACCTCAGGGTGCTGCGACGCCGTCGGCCGAGTCGGACCAGGAGTCGACGACCGCACCGGCGCCGAAGCCGCCGCGCCAGCAGCGTCGACCGCCCGAGACGCGCAAGCCTCGCAGCGGCGTGCCGCATCCGGACCGCGCCGGCATCAGCGCCTCGATGGCGATGCGGGCCCGCGACGTGTCACGTACCGACGGCTGAGTCGTCTGGGCAGCTCGGTCAGGGCAGCGGCGGCAGCTCGCCCGAGCTCTCGTACGCGCGCAGCATGTCGATCCGACGGACATGCCGCTCGTCGCCGCTGAACGGCGTGTTCAAGAAGATGTCGATCAACCGGATCGCGGTCTCGGTCGAATGCATGCGGGCACCGACCGCCGCGACGTTGGCGTCGTTGTGCTCGCGAGCCAGCCGCGCGGTCTCGTCGCTCCAGATCAACGCGGACCGGATGCCCGTCACCTTGTTGGCCGACATCTGCTCGCCGTTGCCGGAACCGCCGATGACGATGCCGAGACTCGCCGGGTCGCGCGTGACCGCACTGGCCGCGTGAAGGCAGTACGGCGGGTAGTCGTCGCCGTCGTGATACTCCAACGCGCCGTGGTCGACGATCTCGTGACCAGCCTCCGACAGATGCGCGACGAGATGGACCTTCAACTCGTACCCCGCATGGTCGGACCCGATGTGCAGCCGCATGCGGCTCAGTCTGTCAGAGCCGACGCCTGACAGGCCGCAAATTCAGTCGAACGAGGGCTCGCGAGTCCGGGTGCGCTTGAGCTCGAAGAAGCCGTCGGTGTTGGCCACTAGCAAGGTGCCGTCCCAGAGCCGGCCGGCTGCCTCGCCGCGTGGGATCGGAGTGACCACCGGACCGAAGAACGCGGTGCCGTCGACGTGGACGACCGGTGTCCCGACCTCCTCGCCGACCGGCTCCATGCCACGGTGATGCGAGGCACGCAGGGCGTCGTCGTAGTCGGTGGAGTCGGCGGCGTCGGCCAGCTCGATCGGCAGGTCGACCTCCTTCAGGGCCTCGACGATCAGGTCGCGGTCCGGCTTTCGACCCTCCCGATGGATCCGGTTGCCGAGCGCGGTGTAGAGGTCGCGGAGGACGTCCTCACCACCCTGCTGCTCGGCGGCGATACAGACCCGGACGGGTCCCCAAGCGCGATCCAGGAAGCTGCGATAGCTCTCGGGCTTGTCGCGTCCCTCGTTGAGGACCGACAGGCTCATGACGTGGAAGTGGGTACGCACCGGGCGGACCTGCTCCACCTCGAGCAGCCAACGCGACGTGATCCAGGCCCAGGGACAAGCCGGGTCGAACCACATGTCGATGTCCTGCACGGCGGTGGCGTCAGAGTCGAGAGCGGCGGACGTGCTCGTTGACGCGGTCACGTGAATACCTCCAGGCTGGAGCAGGAGTACAGATATCTTGGACAACCTCGTCCGCGATGCCGCATATTCCACTACCCAGCTTGAACGGTCGATAACGGTATAGTCGCCGGTTCGGAAAACGACCGTCTGACATGCGAGGATGGCGCGCATGCCAGGGAACAACCTCACTCGCGACGAGGCCGCCGGCCGCGCGGGGCTCCTGTCGGTGGGTTCGCCGCCCGTCGAGTACACCGTGGAGCTCGATCTCGCGGCGTCCGACACGACCTTTCCGTCGACGACGGTGGTCCGTTTCCGGTGTGCTGAACCTGGCGCCTCCACGTTCATCGACCTGGTCGACGCGACCGTCCACCAGATCACCCTGAACGGCCGCAACCTCGACCCCGACGAGGTCTACGCCGACAGCCGGATCCGGCTCGACGACCTGGCCGCCGACAACGAGCTCCGCGTCGTCGCCGACTGCACCTACTCCCGTACCGGCGAGGGCCTGCACCGCTTCGTCGATCCCGCCGACGGCCGGGTCTATCTCTACAGCCAGTTCGAGGTCCCCGATGCGCGCCGGGTGTTCGCCTCCTTCGAGCAGCCCGATCTCAAGGGCACCTTCACCTTCAACGTCGTCGCGCCGAGCCACTGGGTGGTGGCCTCCAACGCCGTCACGCCGGAGCCGCAGCCGATCCGCGAGGGCACCAGTGTGTGGCGGTTCGAGACGACGCCACCGATGTCGACCTACATCACGTGCATCGTCGCCGGCGAGTACCACGTCGTCACCGGCACCTACACCGGCGACCACGGCGACGTCCCACTCGGATTGTTCTGCCGCCAGTCGCTGGCCGACTACTTCGACACCGACGAGCTCCTCACCATCACGCAGCAGGGCTTCGGCTTCTTCGAGTCGGCATTCGCGATGGCCTACCCCTTCGGCAAGTACGACCAGATCTTCGTGCCCGAGTTCAACATGGGTGCGATGGAGAACGCCGGCTGCGTGACGTTCCGCGACGAGTACATCTTCCGGAGCCGGCAGACCGAGGCGGAGTACGAGACCCGGGCCAACACGATCCTGCACGAGATGGCCCACATGTGGTTCGGCGATCTCGTCACGATGCGGTGGTGGGACGACCTGTGGCTCAACGAGTCGTTCGCCGAGTGGGCCTCGCATCACGCCGCGACCAAGGCGACGAAGTTCACCGACGCCTGGACCGGCTTCTCCAACGGACGCAAGACCTGGGCCTACCGACAGGACCAGCTCCCTTCGACGCATCCGATCGCCGCGGACAACTACGACCTCGAGGCGGTCGAGGTCAACTTCGACGGCATCACCTACGCCAAGGGGGCCGCAGCCCTTCGACAGCTGGTCGCGTGGGTGGGCGAGGAGCAGTTCCTCTCCGGGCTCGCGGCGTACTTCCGTCAGCACGCCTACGGCAACACCGAGCTGAACGATCTGCTGGCTGCGCTGGAGGACGCGTCCGGCCGCGACCTGGGGTCGTGGGCGAAGGAGTGGCTGCAGACGTCCGGCGTCAACACGCTGCGACCGCGGTTCGCCGTCGACGACGAGGGTCGGTTCACCTCGTTCGTCATCGAGCAGTCCGCGGCCCCAGACTTTCCCACGCTGCGTCGGCACCGGATCGCCGTCGGCCTCTACGAGCGTGGCGACAACGGCCTGGTCCGGCGGGAGCGGTTCGAGACCGACATCTCCGGCGCCGAGACCGAGCTGCCGGATCTGATCGGCCGCCCGCAGCCCGACCTGATCCTGCTCAACGACGACGACATGAGCTACACCAAGATCCGGATGGATCCGCGCTCGTTGCAGACCCTGGTCGAGCACATCGACCAGATCGACTCCTCTTTAGCCCGCGCATTGTGCTGGGGTGCCGCGTGGGACATGACCCGCGACGCCGAGATGCGGGCTCGCGACTTCGTGAGCGTCGTCCTGCGTGGCGTGGGCCGCGAGACCGATCTCACCGCGGTCCGGTCGCTGCTGGCGCAGGCGCAGATCTCGGTCGACAAGTACTCCGACCCCGAGCACCGTCCCGAGCTCACGGCGCACTGGGAGTCTGGGCTGCGCGACCTGCTGGACGCCGCCGAGCCGGGCAGCGACCACCAGCTGGCGCTGCTTCGCGGCTACGCGTCTGCCGCCCGCAGCGACACCGCCCTCGCCTGGCTCGCCGGTCTGCTCGACGGCAACGACGGTCCGGCGGGGCTCGCGATCGACACCGACCTGCGCTGGGCCATCGTGAGTGGGCTGGCCCGTCGCGGCCATATCGACGACGCGGGCATCGACGCCGAGCTCGCCCGCGACAACACGATCTCGGGCCAGGAGCTGGCCGCGGCCGCCCGTGCCGCCCAGCCGATCCTGGCCGCGAAGGAGCAGGCCTGGGCGGACGCGGTGACCCGCGACGACGTGCCCAACGAGACGCAGCGAAGCATCGCCCTCGCCTTCCAGGTCCCGGGCCAGGACGAGGTGCTCGAGCCGTTCGTGGATCGCTATCTCGCCGAGGCGGCTGCGCTGTGGGAGACCAAGGGCGTGCAACGGGCCTCGGTCGCGTTGACCTGGCTGTTCCCCCGGGCCATTCCGAGTCAGGACGTCTTGGAGCGGGTCGAGTCGTGGCTGTCGACGACCCAGGCGAACCCGGCCGCCCGGCGCTTGGTGAGTGAGGGCAAGGCCGACATCGAGCGAGCCCTACGCGCTCAGTCCCGAGACGCCGACCCCGCCTAACCCCGTACCGCTGCCGCCCACTGGGGGTAGGCAAATTGCGAGACACGCCGGCGGGTTTCGCAATTCGGCTACCGCCAATGGTCCCTGGCCTGTGGATGACGCTGCACGCGGCCTCTCGGCGACTACCAATCCGGGTATGGATGAGATTCCCGGTCATGCAACGCCCACCTGCGGACTTCGCCGGCTCGGCGTCACGCCGTACGAGATACGCGGACTGGAGTGGCACCATCCGTACCACGGGATCGCCCGACCCAACGGCCACGACGCTTCCCATCCACTGACTCGGATCCTCGACGCGGCACCGCTGCTGCCACCGTGCGGATGCCTGGGCGGGTGGGCGTCGATGTACCGCCAGGGCGTCGCCATGGTGGATGGCCTGGATCGCCTGGGGAGGCCAAACGACGTACTGCTGCACACCTGTGCGCGGCATCGCCTGATCAACCGGCCAGGCATCCAGCCCACGCGCACGCAGCTGCTCCCCAACGAACGACGCACGATCGACGGCGTCTCGCTGACCACGATCACGAGGGCGGCTTATGACGAAATGTGTCGGGCACCCAACATCACCGAGGCAGTGGTCGTCGCCGACATGGCGGTGAGCCGGGTCAGCGCTGGATCGCGTACCACCATCGATGCCATCCGGACGCTGATCGCAAGGCATCGGAAGACTCGAGGGATCAGACAGGCCCGCGCCGCTGTAGAGCTGGCGAGTGAGCGTTCCGCGAGCCCGCTGGAGACGCGGACCCGGGTCATCGTCGAACCTGCCATGCCTGGGTGTGACCTCGTCGAGAACCGGCCCGTGTTCGACCTCCGCGGGCGACTGCTGGGCATACCCGACCTGCTCGATCTGCGCAGCGGCCTGGTCGTCGAGTCGGACGGTTCGCAGCACGACAGTGTCGACGGCCGGACCAGCGACCATCGGCGCGATGACGTCCTCGAGAACCATGGCCTCACGGTCGCCCGCGTCACTTCACAGCATCAGCGCGACCGCGACGCACTCCTCCGGCGACTAGGACACGACCACAGGCGCGCCCTGGCTCGACATGGCTCGCAACCGCTCCGATGGACCCTGGAGGAGCCGGATTGGTGGCCGCATTCAGTCCTGGCCGAGCGCTGGGGGTAGGCGAATTGCGAGACACGCCGGCGTGTTTCGCAATTCGCCTACCGCCAGCGGACGGTCACTGGTTACGGGCTGTCGGTGTGGAGGGTTCGGGGGCGCCGGGCGTGGTCGCCGAGGAGCTGGAGACCCGCGACGATGCCACCGGCCAGATCGCCGGCGCCGAGCGGACTCTGGACGGCCAGTACGGCGAGGCCGGCCGAGGTCTCGTCGACTCGCATCTGCGCCTGGATGCCGACAACGATCTCGACGTCGCGGGTGCCCGGATCGACCAGCAGCAGGACACTCTGATTCGGGTCGGGCAGTGCGCGATGCAGCTGCTCGGCCTGGTCCCGCGCCCGGCCGTGGCAGTCGCCGACGTAGACCGAGAACGGATGGCCGCTGGCCTGCTCGGCGTAGTCGACGGCGCGCTGGATCGACCGGCGCTGGTCGAGGGTGAAGGCCCGGGCGCCCTGCGCCTGCTCCGCACTGGCCACCTCGACCTCGGAGCCCGATGCGGCAGGCAGCACACCGAACTGCTCGCTGCGGACGAGCGACGTCCCACCCGGCCGATAGCGATTGCCGCGGGCCACCGACGGCGCCATCACGAGCAGCGCGATGAGGGCGAAGATGCCCGCCGGGATGCCGACGAAGACCAGCAACGCCTCGAGCGTCGACATCGTCTGATACTCGGGCCAGGAGGCCGGCGGATCGGCCGACGCAGGGGCCGCCAGGACCGTCAGTGCGGACGCGGTGACAGTGGCGACGGCACCGAGGCGGAGCACGGCGCGGCGCGTCGGTGACGTGCGCAGCTGCATGGCGTCACGGTACCGACTGGTCGGCATTCCGTACGCGGCGGGCCGGAGCCTCTAGCCTGTCGGCATGACCGACCTGCATGAGCTGACCGCGCTGGAGCTCGCGGCGGCATACCGATCCGGCGAGACCACGCCGACCGAAGCCGTCGACCACTTCCTCGACCGAGTCGAGCGGTACAGCGACCAGGTCGGGGCGTTCATCACCGTCACGCCCGACAAGGCGCGCGAGGCCGCGGCCACCGCGACCGAGCGGTTCCGATCCGGCGAGGAGTTGCCTCCGCTGTACGGCGTGCCGACCGGCATCAAGGACCTCAACCTGACGGCCGGCGTACGCACCACGCTCGGCTCCCAGACGTATGCGGAGTTCGTTCCCGAGATGTCGGACGAGGTCGTACGTCGGATCGAGGCGGCCGGTTTGATCAGCCTCGGCAAGACGAACACGCCCGAGTTCGGATCGCCCGCGTACACCGAGCCCGAGGTGGCGCCACCGGCACGGACGCCGTACGACCTGTCCCGCTCGGCCGGCGGCTCCTCCGGTGGCGCCGGCGCCGCGGTCGCGGCGGCGCTGATCCCGATCGCACCGGGGTCCGACGGCGGCGGCTCGATCCGGATTCCGGCGAGCGTGTGCGGCCTGGTCGGCTTCAAACCGAGTCGCGGCCGGATCAGCCAGGCTCCGCTGTACGGCGACGTCAGCGGACTGTCCACGGCCGGGCCGCTGGCCAACACGGTCCGCGATGCGGCGGTGCTCCTCGACGCGCTGGCCGGCCGTCATCCGGGCGACCCGACCTGGGCGCCGCCACTGCCCGACGGCGAGACCTATCGCGACTGGTGCGAGCGCGACCCGGGACGACTGCGGATCGCGCGATTCGCCACCCCCTCGGCCGGAACCGACGGCATTGATCCCGCTGTCATGGCAGCGTACGAGGCGGCGTCCGAGCTCCTGAGCCGACTCGGTCACGAGGTCGTCGATGTCGAGTCGCCGGTGCGGCCGGAGGCGGTCCCGGTCTTCGAGGCGGTGTGGTGTGTCCTTTCGTGCGGCTGGCCGGTCGCGCCGCAACTCGAGTCGAAGCTGCGGCCGCTCACCCGATGGCTCCGAGAGCGCGGTGCCGCCACGCCGGCTCCCGCCTTCGTGGCCTCGCTGGTGCAGTTGCGCCAGATCGCCGCCGCGGCGTTGGTCAGCCTGCATCCCTACGACGCGGTCCTGACGCCGACGCTGGCGAAGCCGCCGGTGCCGGTGGGCGGACTCCGCGACGACGACGACCCCGCGGGCGACTTCGAGGCGCAGACCAACTTCACCCCGTTTGCCGCCGAGTGGAATGTCACGGGCATGCCGGCGGTGTCGCTGCCGACGGCGTGGACCGACGGCACCGATGACCAGCCGACGCTGCCGATCGGCACCATGCTCGGCGGTCGCCCGGGCGAGGACCATCTGCTGTTCTCGCTCGCGGCCCAGGTCGAGGCGGCCTGCACCGATCCCGGTGGCCCGGCCTGGCGACGGCCGACGCCGCCGGACCTGGGATGACCGAACCGTTCCCGCTGCGGGACGGACCGGTCACGGTCGATCGCTGGACCGCCGAGCGGGTGGACCGGATCCGGCCGTGGCTGCAACCCGACGCCGAGTGGCGGGACTGGGACGCGCCGTACCTGCCCGCACCCTCCGAGGCCGACGGCAAGCTGTTCGCCGACGGCCTGCTGGCGAACCCGTGGCAGCCGGATCCGTTCACCGGACAGCCGCAGCGGCTATGCATCGTGGCGGACAACGACGCAGCCGGCCTGGTGAGCTGGCACTGGGAGGACGAGAGCTCCGGCTGGCGTCGGATCGGCATCGTGCTCTACGACCCGTCGGTCTGGAACGCCGGAATCGGGACCCGCGCCCTGCGCCTGTGGAGCGACTGGTTGGCGGCCATGCCCGACTCTTACCGCCTCGACCTCGCCACCTGGTCGGGCAACGTCCGCATGCTTCGTGTCGCGAAGCGCTGCGGTTTCACCGACGAGGCGCTGTTCCGTGGCGCCCGAATCGTCCGAGGGGAGCGCTATGACGGGGTCGTCCTGGCCCGTCTGACCTGACCATCGGGCGGCGCGACGCACGGTCACGTCGTTTGCCCGGCTCGGCTACCGTGGCGCCTCGTGAGCCCCGGACAGCCGCACTCAAGCGCGTACCCGCATGCCCGCAGCGACGACATCGTCGACGATCTGCATGGGGAGCGGGTCGCCGACCCGTACCGCTGGCTTGAGGACGCCGACTCCGCCGAGACCAAGACCTGGCAGGCGGCGCAGGACGAGCTGTTCGCCAACGCCCGGGACAGCTGGCCGACGCGTGAGCACTTCGCGAAGCGGATCGCCGAGCTGATGCGCACCGGCGCCGTCGGCACGCCGGTCTGGCGGGGCGAGCGGGCGTTCTACCTGCGGCGCGAGCCGGACCAGGAGCACGGCGTCCTCCTCACCCTCGACCCTGACGGCACCGAGCGCACCCTGGTCGACCCGATGGCGATCGACCCGAGCGGCGTCACCACCCTCGACGCCTGGCAGCCGAGCAAGGACGGCCGGCTGCTGGCGTACCAGATCTCGACCGGCGGCACCGAGGCAGCGGACCTCCAGCTGCTCGACGTCGAGAGCGGCGACCCGGTGGACCAGCCGATCGACCGTTGCCGACACTCCCCCGTCGCCTGGCTGCCCGACAGCAGCGCCTTCTACTACGTACGCCAGCTGCCGCTCGACGACCTGCCCGAGGACGAACGGCAGTATCACCGCCGGGTCTGGCTGCACCGGCTCGGCACCGACCCGGCCGACGACCCGATCGTCTACGGCGACGACCTCGACAAGACCGCGTTCTATGGCGTCTCGGTCAGCCTCGACGGCCGGTGGCTCACGGTCAGCACGACACTCGGCACAGCGCCGCGCAACGACGTCTGGCTCGCCGACCTCACCGCCGGCCCGCTGGAGACGCCCGAGCTCCGGCCGGTCATCACCGGCGCCGACGCCCGGACCGGGATCTGGATCGGGCGCGACGGCCGGATGTACGTCCACACCGATCGCGATGCGCCACGCGGCCGGCTGCTGGTCGGCGACCCGACCGACCCCGGCCCCGACACCTGGCAGGAGCTGATCCCTGAGGATCCTGAGGCGGTGCTCAACGACGCCGCGGTCCTGGACGACGCCGCGACTCCGGACGACCGGGGTGAGCCGCTGCTGGTCTGCTCGTGGACCCGGCATGCGGTGGCCGAGATCAGCGTCCACGACCTCGTCACCGGCGACCGCCGCGGCGCGATCGAGCTGCCCGGGCTCGGCACCGTCGGCGGCCTCGTCGAGCGGCCCGAGGGCGGACACGAGATCTGGTTCGGCTACTCCGACCACGTCACGCCGGGCCTCGTCCTGCACTACGACGCTCGCACCGGCGAGACCTCGACCTGGGCCGTGCCGCCGGGAGTCGTCCCGGACACCAGCGACATCGAGGTCCGCCAGGTCGCCTACGACTCCTACGACGGCACCACGGTCCGGATGTTCGTCCTCAGCCGCCGGGGGGTGGAGGGTCCGCGACCGACGATCCTGTACGGCTACGGCGGCTTCGGCATCTCGCTGACTCCGGGGTACGCATCGACGGTCCAGGCCTGGCTCGAGGCGGGCGGCAGCTATGCGATCGCGAACCTGCGTGGCGGCGGCGAGGAGGGCGAGGCCTGGCATCGCGCGGGGCGCCGCGAGCACAAGCAGCGGGTCTTCGACGACTTCCACGCGGCCGCCGAACGGCTGATCAACGACGGCGTCACTGACGCGTCCCGGCTGGCCATCATGGGCGGATCCAACGGTGGGCTCCTGGTCGGCGCCGCCCTGACGCAGCGACCGGACCTGTTCCGCGCCGTGGTCTGCTCCGCGCCGCTGCTCGACATGGTCCGCTACGAGCTGCACGGGTTCGGAGCCCTCTGGAGCGACGACTACGGCACGGCCTCCGACCCGGAGCAGTTGCGCTGGCTGCTGGCGTACTCGCCATATCACCGGGTGCAGTCCGGCACGGCGTACCCGGCGGTGCTCTTCACCGTCTACGCCTCTGACAGCCGGGTCGATCCGCTGCATGCCCGCAAGCTCTGCGCGGCGCTGCAGGCTGCGTCGGCGTCGGACCCGGCGACGCATCCGATCCTGATCCGGCTGGAGACCGAGGTCGGTCACGCCGGCCGGTCGGTGAGCCGGGCGGTCGGCAACAGCGCCGACTCCCTGGCATTCGTCGCCTGGGCCACCGGAGTGACTCCGGCCACGGAGGGTAGCCAGGTGCCCGTGGGCGAGGCCGCGGAGGGGTAACTTGACTGTTTCAGCCTCCGTCCACCCATCCCGACTCGCGCACCGGAGAGGAGTCGCTCGACCGTGCTGATCCCGACCCTGGGCGACACGTCCTGTACCGACGATCCGAACAACGACTTCTGCCGCTTCGTCGAGAAGGTCACCGGCAGCGACTCCGCGGCCGACTGGGTCCACCTCGTGATCGCCAAGCCCGGAGCGATCGTCGGCCTCATCCTGATCGGCTTCATCCTGCGAGCACTGCTGGCGCGAGTCATCGACCGGCTGGCGAGTCGGGCGGCCGAAGGCACGGTGCCGGGGGTCTTGCAGAACAGCAAGGCCCGGCAGATGTTCCTGGAGACCAACTCGGTCGCGATCGAGCGCCGCAAGCAGCGGGCGGCCACCATGGCGTCACTGCTCAAGAGCATCTCCACCGGCGTCATCTTCACGATCGTCGCGTTCATGGTGATCGCCCAGCTGGGCTACAACATCGCACCACTGATCGCGAGCGCCGGGATCATCGGCGTCGCCATCGGCTTCGGCGCCCAGAGCCTGGTCAGAGATTTCCTGTCGGGCATCTTCATGATCCTGGAGGACCAGTACGGCGTCGGCGACGTGGTCAACGTGGGCGAGGCCACCGGCACCGTCGAGGCGGTCGGCCTCCGGGTCACCCGGCTCCGCGACGTCGACGGCACGGTCTGGTACGTCCGCAACGGCGAGATCATGGCCGTCGGCAACATGAGCCAGAACTGGGCCCGGTCGGTGCTCGACATCTCGATCTCGTACCACGAGGACGTCGACCGCGTAAGCCGGATCCTCCGCTCGGTCGCCCACGAGATGTGGGAGGACCCGGACTACCGGCCCAACATCCTCGAGGAGCCGGAGATCTGGGGCGTCGAGCGGCTGGATCCCGATGCGTTCGTCGTACGCGTGGTGATCAAGACCGCGCCGCTCGAGCAGTGGGCGGTCAGCCGTGAGCTGCGGCAGCGGATCAAGACCCGCTTCGACGAGCTCGGCATCGAGATCCCGTTGCCGCAGCGGGTGATCTGGCAGCGAGACGACTCGACGCCCGCGCCGGCGCCGGAGCAGGCCTGAGTCCGGCGCTTGATCGGGTCGGACACAATAGCGGGGTGACCGAATCGCCCACGTTCTACGACGCCATCGGCGGGCACGAGACGATCAAGCGCATCGTCGACCGCTTCTACGCCGGTGTCGCCGACGATCCCGTGCTGCGGCCGATCTACCCGGAGGAGGATCTGGCGCCGGCGGCCCGACGGCTCACCATGTTCCTCGAGCAGTACTGGGGCGGTCCGACGACGTACAACGAGGAGCGTGGCCATCCCCGGCTGCGGATGCGGCACGCGCCATTCGCGGTCACCCACGAGGCCCGCGAGCGCTGGCTGGTCCACTTCCGGGCCGGGCTCGACGAGGCGCAGTTGCCGCCGGAGCTCGACGCGCAGTTCTGGGAGTACGTCCAGCGCGCGGCACTCCACATGGTCAACACGGTGGAGCCGGTCGGCCCGCCGCACTGACGCGCCGCTCCACTGGGGGTAGCCGAATCGCGAAACACGCCGGCGTGTTGCGCGATTTGCCTACCGCCAGCGGTCAGGTCGCGGGTGCGGCGGCCAGGTCGCCGAGCTGGTCGGCGTACCAGCGGGACTCGGCGAGGTGCATGGCGATCTCGCGCAGGGTCCAGTTGTCGCCGCGCGGCCCGTCCCATTCGGCCGGCCCGACCGCGGCGTAGCGCAGCTCGAAGGTCCGGGCCAGCCGCCGCAGCCGCTGCCCGGCCTCGACAAGATCCGCCTCAGTGAAGTCGGTCCGATCGGCGTCGGTCGTGATTGCGCTCGCACCCCACTCGTCGACCTGGGTCGGCTGCCCGGCAAGCAGTGCCTCGACCTCGGCGAGGTGGTCGATGATGTGGTCGCCCATTCGGCGGATCACCTTG
>DATFRX010000133.1:0-4110 GCA_035262905.1 Nocardioidaceae bacterium | reverse complement strand
GGATCAGAACCGCGTCGGCCGTTGTCCACAGGGGCCGGCGCCGTCACTCGAATCACACCAGCACCGGGCAAGTCGGCGATCGACCACCTCGGGCCGGTTCGGTGGTCGGTTCGCGGCACAACAGGTGCGCCCGGGGAGGCTGTGACTGCGCGGGCGAAGGCGCGGACGTCAGGTGCCGGAGAGGGGACTCGAACCCCTACACCCGAAGGCACAGGATCCTAAATCCTGCGTGTCTGCCAATTCCACCACTCCGGCCTGGCCACGAAGTCTAGGCCGCTGCGCGGCGGCGCGAGCTCAGACGCCCAGCTCGCGGCGCAGCTTCGCCACGTGACCGGTGGCCTTGACGTTGTACTGCGCGACCTCGATCTTGCCGGTCTCGTCGACGACGAAGGTGGACCGGATCACGCCCTCGACGACCTTGCCGTAGAGCTTCTTCTCGCCGTACGCGCCCCACTGCTCGAGGACCTGGCGCTCCGGGTCGGACAGCAGCGTGATGGTCAGGCCGTCGTGCTCGCGGAACTCGGCGAGCTTCGCCGGCTGGTCGGGGGAGATGCCGAGGACGGTGTAGCCGGCGGCCTGGAGCGAGTCGAGTGAGTCGCTGAAGTCGCAGGCCTCCTTGGTGCAGCCGGGGGTCATCGCGGCGGGGTAGAAGTAGACGATCACCTTCTTGCCACGCAGGTCCGACAGGGTCACTTTGTCACCGCGATCGTCGGACAGGGTGAAGTCGGGGGCGGCGTCGCCGGGGGCGAGTCGAGTGGGTGCGGAGTCAGGCATCGGCTATCCGTTCGGACGTGCTGGCACGGTGTCATATGAGCCTAGTCCGTGGGTTGAACCGATACGGTGGCGATAGCGAGACCAGTGTCGACGTGCGGCGTCGGCTCGACCGAGGAGGATGGTGTGGCCCGCGGTTCCAAGGACAAGCAAGCGCGCGTCTCGGGTGGCGCAGGTGCCGACAACCGCTCGCCGGACGCCCTCGTACGTGACATCGAAGCCGCCCGGGATCGGCTCGCCAACACGATCGACGAGATCGTGGACCGGACCAATCCCAAGAACGTGGCACGACGTACCCTCGGCAAGGTCAGAGCCCGCTTCATCGACGAGGACGGCGCACCGCGAATGGAGAACATCGCGCCGGTCGCCGGTGCCGTCGTTGGCGTCGGAGTCCTGATCGTCGTCGTACGCCGTCTCGTCGGTCGCGATTGAGTACATCAACCCCTGGGAGCCCCGTGCCGTCCAAGCCGTCAGCGTCGAAGGGCCGGAGCGCGTCGGAAAGCGATGCACGAGCCGACAAGCTGCCGATCCAGATGCTGCACGACCGGCTGCTCGTGACTTTGGACCAGGACGCCGGAGAGCGCCGCTCGTCGTCGGGGATCGTCATCCCGGCGACCGCCTCGATGGGCCGCCGACTCGCCTGGGCCCGGGTGCGCGCGGTGGGTCAGAACGTGCGTACCGTCCAGGTCGGCGACCGCGTCCTGTTCGATCCCGAGGACAAGGCCGAGGTCGAGGTGCGCGGCGACGACTACATCCTGCTCCGCGAGCGTGACCTGCATGCGGTCGCGTCCGAGCGGATCGAGGACGACCACACCGGCCTCTATCTGTGAGGCTCAGGTCTCGACGGCCGCCCGCAACTCGGCAGGTGCCTTGTCGCCGTTCGGGCTGCCGCCGTTGAGGCCGTCCCAGTACTCCTCGAAGGCCTCGGTCCGCATCGGACGGGCGATCAGGAAGCCCTGCATGTACGGGCATCCCATCCGCGACAGGGTCTGGCGCTGGAGCTCGGTCTCGACGCCCTCGGCCACGATCCGGCGGCCGAGCGCCTTGCAGAGCCGCAGCACCGCCGCGACGATCTGGGTGTCGACCGGGTCCTTGCCGAGCCCGGCGATGAAGGCCCGGTCCAGCTTGACCACGTCGACCGGCAGTTGCCGCAGGTACGCCAGCGACGAGTAGCCGGTGCCGAAGTCGTCGACGCAGACCCGTACTCCGATGCCACGAAGCTCCTCCAGCGTGGCGAGGTTGACGTCGACGTCAGCGAGCAGGGCGGTCTCGGTGATCTCCACGCTGAGATGCGCTGGCGGCAGGCCGGTCTGTTCGAGGGTGGTCGCGATCTCCTGGGCGAGACCCGGCTGGACCAGCTGAAGGGCCGACAGGTTGACTGACACCGTCACCGGCGGCCGCTCCGGATGCTCGGCGTTCCAGCGCTGGGTGACTCGGCAGGCCTCCTCCATGACCCACCGTCCGACGTAGACGATCAGGCCGGAGTCCTCGGCGAGCGGGATGAACTCGTTCGGCGGCACGGTCACGCCGTTGCGCTCCCACCGCACCAGCGCCTCGACGCCGGACAGCGCCTGGGTCTTGGTGTCGACGATCGGCTGGAAGCGCAGGCTGAGCCCGCCGTTGTCGATCGCGTCGCGCAGCTGCGCCTCGAGCTCCAGCCGCACCCGCGACGCGTCGACGAGCTCCTGCGTCGCGAACCGGATGCAGTTGCGACCGGCGGACTTCGCGGCGTAGGCAGCTGCGTCGGCGGCGAGCATGACGTCGTCGCGGGTCTCGCCCGGATCGGTCACCGCGATGCCGATCGACACGGTGACCTGCACACTGTGGCCGTCGATCAGGTACGGGTGGCGCAGCCGCTCGATGGTCGCGTCGGCGAGCCGTTCGAGCTGGCCGCGGTCGTCGGCGTCCTCGATCAGCACGACGAACTCGTCGCCGGACAGCCGGGCGATGATGTTCGAGTCGGGCACCGCCCGCAGCAGCCGGTCGCTCATCTGGATCAGCAGCTGGTCGCCGACCAGGTGGCCGAAGGAGTCGTTGACCAGCTTGAAACGGTCGAGGTCGACGAAGATCACGGCGTGGTGATGGCCTGTGCTGAGCGTGCTCGAGAGCAGTTCGTCCAGCCGGTCCAGGAACGACCGGCGATTGGGCAGTCCGGTGAGCTCGTCGTGCATGGCCCGGTAGGTCAGCGCCTCCTGGAACGCCCGGCGCTCGGTGACGTCACGCACGACCAGCACGGCGCCCTCGGACTTGGCGCCCTTGGCGACCGGGCCGCCGATCGAGTTGAACGAGTAGGCGATCTCGGTCCGGTTGCCCGCAGCCGCGTGCAGCGTGGCGTCGGCATCCTGGACCGTGACGCCGTCGCCCATCATCTGGACGAGGTCGAGCGGGTTGCGGCGTACCCGCAGACTGCAGACGTCGTCGATCGGCTTGCCGACGATGGAGTCGTGGTCTTCGAGCCGGAGCATGCCGCCCGCCGCCGGGTTGGCGAAGGTCACCAGACCGTCGCCGTCGATGGACAGGATGCCCTCGGTCTGGGCGTCGGTCACGTCCTGCAGCCGGGCGATCAGGTCGGCGGCCTTGAACGCGTCGTTGGCCACGCCGGCCAGGGAGACCAGCGTCTCGCGCTCCTGCGCCGTCCAGTGACCCGGCCCGAGTCGTCCCTCCGCTGCGAGGACCTGGCCCGACGGCATCGGCGCCACGAGGGAGCCGGACGGCGGGGTTTGGTCCTTGTCGAGGATGTGCACCAGGCGGGCGCCTAGCAGATCGCTGGCCGATCCGGCGAGGGTCGACTCGATCGCCGGCTTTCCGCTGGTCGACCGGAGCTCCGACGTCGCGACCTGCAGCCGCTCGGCATGGACCCTTGCGGCCGCTTCGACCATCTGCGAGGCGTACGCGCGCTGGACGAGGCCGATCAGCAGGATCGCCGGGAGGAAGCCCCACGCGTACGAGAAGGCGATCACCGCCGCACTGACGCCGAGGATCGCCGCTCCGAACCACGCCACGACGTGGGACAACGGGATTCGCACCGTCTGGTTCCAGGGCGTGCTCGTCACGAAGCTGATCATCGCCGCCACTGCCAGCCGTGAGACCGCGGTGATGGTCACCGTGCCGGCCACCGCAGCACCGATCGTACGAAGGGTGATGTCACCTGCACCGGCAGCGGCGATCAGGTGGAAGACGGCCAGGCCGCTGGTGACCGCGATCAGGTACTGACCGCAGTTGAAGATGGCCTTCTCGCGCGCTCGCCGGACGGTGATGCTGCCCGCGATGGAGGCGACTGCGATGGTGGCGAGCAGCTCCGAGGGCGTGAAGGCCAGGAGCATCGGCGCGAACAGAATG
>DATFRX010000132.1:0-4733 GCA_035262905.1 Nocardioidaceae bacterium | reverse complement strand
TCGTCGAGCTGCATCTCGGCGAGCCGTGCCTCGTCAGTGTCCTCTCCCGCCAGGGTCGCCTTCTCCTCGGCGAGCACCTGATCCAGCGCCGCGCGTACCCGGTCGAGGGTGCCCGAGAGGTTGCCACGCCGCTGCAGCTCGTGTCGCCGGCGCGCCAGGTCGCGACGCAGGTCGTCGAGACCGCGACGCCGACCGAGTCCGCGACGCAGCAGCCGGTCTACCGCGTCGCGGATCGCGGAGCCGCCGAGTACGTCGCTGCCGATCTCGTCGAGCGCGGCCCGTACGTCGAAGGGTGGCTCCAGCGGATCGCGGCCGCCGCGCCAACTGCCGTAGCGCCAGCTGTGCCGCCGATGTGGACGAGCCATCGTCAGCCTCCGTAGACGGTGCGGCCGTCGACCTCGTCCTTCGCCAGCCGTCTGGTGAGGTGCAGCCCTTCGAGCACGAACTCGACGGCGGCCGCGGCCTGTCCCGGAGACACGGTGTCCTCGTCGACACCGAGCCGGTCGAGCACGGTCGCGAGTCCGGGCACCGAGCCCATCTGCTCGAGCAGCTGTGAGCCGGGCACGAGCGGTCCGGTCTCGACCGTGTCGCCTTCGACGAAGTGCTCGGTGAACGGCGCCAGCTCGACACCGGCCAGCCGGTAGCGGAAGGTCTCGGCCGTGGCCAGTCGCAGGAGATGGGCCAGGACCTCGTCCTCGCGGCCCTCCTCGCCCATCTCGAACTCGACCTTGCCGAGCAGCGTGGGTACGACATCAGGCAGGTCGCCGATCCGGGCCACCGCCTCGTCCTCCGACGCGAGCGCCGACCGACGTAGGGCCGACGCCGACACCGCCTCGGTCGCGGCGATCGCGAATCGCGCCGAGACGCCGGAGCGCTGGTCGATCGCGGCCGACTCGCGCATACCGGCGGCGAACCGGGCAACCACCTCGTAGACATGCGTCGGCACGGTCGCGACGGTCGCGGCCTCCTGCCGGATCAGCGCCACCTCGTCGTCGATGTCCAGCGGATAGTGAGTACGGATCTCGGCGCCGAAGCGGTCCTTGAGCGGCGTGATGATCCGGCCGCGGTTTGTGTAGTCCTCCGGGTTGGCCGACACGACGAGCAGCAGGTCGAGCGGCAGCCGCAGGGCGTAGCCACGCACCTGGATGTCGCGCTCCTCCAAGACGTTGAAGAGCGCGACCTGGATGCGCTCGGCGAGGTCGGGCAGCTCGTTGATGCCGAAGATGCCGCGGTTGGCCCGGGGGAGCAGGCCGTAGTGCACAGTCTCCGGATCGCCGAGCGGCCGACCCTCGGCCACCTTGGTGGGGTCGATGTCGCCGACCAGGTCACCGACGCTGGTGTCCGGCGTGGCCAGCTTCTCGCCGTAGCGTTCGTCGCGGTGCCGCCAGATGATCGGAAGGTCGTCGCCCAGCTCGGCAGCGAGGGCGCGACAGCGTACGCAGATAGGAGCGAGTGGATCGTCGTGGATCTCACATCCCTCGACGACCGGCTGCCACTCGTCGAGCAGGTTGACCAGCGTCCGCATCAGACGGGTCTTGCCCTGCCCTCGCTCTCCGAGGAGTACGAGATCGTGGCCGGCCAAGAGGGCGCGTTCAAGCTCTGGAAGCACGGTGTCGTCGAAGCCGACGATGCCGGGAAATGCGGTTTCGCCGGCCCGTAATGCACCGATCAGATTATCCCGGATTTCCGCTTTGACACCTCGTGCGACATATCCCTGGGCCTTGAGTTCGCGGGCGGTTTTCGTAACGGGCGGTGAGGATTGAGTCACGTCTCGACAGTACGCGGTGGGCAAACCGGACCTCAGAACGTGGCGACAATCACGTTTGAGCGTGGCCGGGGTTGCAAATCACGCGGACGGTCTGCCTAACGTCCTTGGGCCAACTGAATAGCCATTCGACGACAACGCCGAGTCCCGCCACCGTCGTTTGGTGTCCTGTTGTCGACTTCGATGTTTCTGGCGGGAACGGGGGACCCACCCGTGAGGCGGTTCGGCCACCACCGACCGTCGCGCACCGCACGGCCCTCCGTGCTCGGGGTGTAGTCGCCCGATCTGGGCGGCGGGGCACCTTCCTCGCCCTAACCCGACAGCTGACTCCGTAGGCGTGGGAAGGAACTTCGCCATGCCTAACCGCACAAAGGCGGGGCGTCTGCTTGCCCTGCCACTTGCCACTGCCTTATCGGCTTCAGCGATATCGATGACGGGCCTCGCAGTCCAGTCCTCCAACAGCGCCGCAGACGCAGCGCTCAGCCATCGCGAGAAGAAGATCTTCCACGCCGTACGGATCGCCCGTCGCCAGATCGGTGAGCCGTACGTCTACGGAGCCAACGGTCCCGGCGCGTTCGACTGCTCGGGCCTGACCTCCTACGCCTTCCATCGGGCTGGCTTCAAGCTTCCTCGCACGTCGAGTGCTCAGTACGCCCGCGTCCGCCACATCAAGAAGCGCCACATCAAGCGCGGCGACCTCGTCTTCTTCCACGACGGCGGAGGCGTCTACCACGTCGCCATCTACCTGAAGCGCAAGCACGGCGAGCGAATCATCCTCCACTCGCCCCGCCCCGGCCGCACCGTCCAGCGGGATCCGATCTGGACCAGCAGCTGGTGGGCGGGAACCCTTCGTCGGCGCTGACCCGTCGGCGGCATCGCGCCCTGCAAGGTGATGGTTCCCTCCCTCACCTTGCAGGGCGCCTCCGTCGGGCTCGTACCCCTCAGGTTTTCCGCGACGGTGCTGGTGCACACTGGACCCCCATGTTCGGAACCGGCCCTTCTCTTGCCTACAAGCGGGTTGCTGCACTCGCCGCCGTCCTGAGTCTCGCCCTGGTGGCGTGCGGTGGCGACGACGACGAAGGCAGCTCGAACCCGGAGAACAGCCGCAGCGGCCAGACGCTGACGCAGGTGTCGCCGCTGACCGGCCTCGAGGCTCCCGACGGTCTCCCGAAGCGTCAGGTGGCCGTCGTCAAGATCGACAACACCGACTCGGCCGAGCCGCAGCTCGGTCTGCGGGACGCCGACATGGTCGTCGAGGAACTGGTCGAGGGCGGCTCGACCCGGCTGGCGGCATTCTTCTGGACCAAGACGCCCAACAAGGTCGGGCCGGTCCGATCGATGCGGGCCAGCGACGTCGGCATCGTGACTCCCGCGAACGCCGCGATCGTCGCCTCCGGGGGCGCGCCCAAGACCGACAAGGTCATCGCGAAGGCGCATATCCAGACCTACACCGAGGCCACCGCTCCGGGGTTCAGCCGCGACAGCAGCCGATCGGCGCCGTACAACCTGATGATGGACCTGGACAAGCTGGCCGGCAGCCTCAAGGAGACCGAACCGCCGGGACCCTACATGCCGTTCGGCGGGCCGGACGAGTTCGCCGGCACCAAGCCGGCCGGGACGATCCACGTCCAGTTCTCCGGTGTCCACACGACGATCTGGCACTTCGAGCAGGGGACCGGCTGGATTCGTGAGAACGGCCTGGCGCAGCAGGGCGACGACTTCGTGCCGGACAACATCCTGACCCTGCAGGTCCGGCTCGGCAATGCGGGCTATCGCGACCCGGCCGGCAATCCGGTGCCCGAGACCAAGTTCTACGGCAAGGGATCAGGCGTGTTGTTCCATGACGGCAAGGCGCTGCCGTGCAAGTGGAGCAAGGACGACGCGAGTGCCGAGCTCCAGCTGACCACCAAGCAGGGTCAGCCGCTCTCCGTACCGGCCGGGCACACCTGGATCGAGTTGGTGCCGAAGCGGGGCGGCAAGGTCACCTACGGCCGCTGATCGCCGGGCCTAGCCGGTACGACCGGAGTCGAAGATGTCGACGCCGGTGTCGGCGAGCGTACGAAGCCCGTTGAGGACCGCGCCGATCACGACCTCGACATCCTGACTGGCCTGCTCCGGATCGTCGGAGTCGGCGACCCACAGCCCCGCACTCCCGAGGGTTCCGAAGAAGATCTGGGCGAACGTCTCGGCGACCCGGTCCGGCGCCTCGAAGTCGGCGAGCATCCCGCGCACGATGTCGGACATCAGCCCGTAGGTCAGGCGCTCCTCGGCCTCCCGCCAGCGGTCGAAGCCGAGCCGGATCGGTCCCTCCTGGATGACGATCCGGCGGTAGGTCGGGTCCCGGCACACATCGAGGTAGCCGCGCAGCCCCTCCAGGGCGCGTTCCCACGGGTCGTGGATCTTCTCGATCCGCTGGGCGATCGTGGCCTGCGCCTTCTCCTCGATCTGGTAGAAGACGGCTTCGAAGAGCGCCTGCTTGCCTTGGTAGTGGTGGTAGAGCGCGCCCTTGGTGACCCGCGCCCGCGCGACCACCTCGTCGAGGCTGGTGCCGGCGTACCCCCGCTCGGCGAACAGCTTGGTCGCGCTGCGTACGAGCGCCTTGCGGGTGGTCGCGGAGTACTGCGCCCGCCGGGAGGTGGCGCGGGTCGCCGCGCGTAGCACCTTCCCCGGGGTCGCCATTCAGACAGCATAGTGAGGCGAACTCAAGGTACGTCACATACTCTCGGTTTGCCTCACTTCTGCAGCGCTCGACATACTGACGGTACGTACCGACGGTATGACGAGAGGAGACCAGGCCAATGACTCCGCGCTCGGTGTCGATCGGGCGGGCGATCCGTTCGGACGCTCGGCATCTGCAGCGGTTCGCGGCCTGATCGGACGTCGTACGCCGTCTGGAAGGATGGCGGCGTGTCGACTGCACCGAGCGTTTCGCACTCCATCACCGTCCGCCTCGAGGTCCCGGCCGGCA
>DATFRX010000131.1:0-12268 GCA_035262905.1 Nocardioidaceae bacterium | reverse complement strand
TTATTACCTGTTCCATCCGGCCACGCCCGAGCGGGTCGGCGAGACGCTGGCCGACGTACGGCTGATCGCGCTGCTGCGGGAGCCGGTGTCCCGCGCGTACTCGAACTACTGGGACCGGGTCGCCACCGGCTTCGAGGAGCTCCCAACGTTCGAGGCGGCGATCGACGCGGAGGAGGAGCGGCTCAAGGGCGTCACGGCCGAGCGGTTGCGCGATCCGAGCTACTACTCCTACGACCACGACCATCACACCTATCTGGCCCGTGGCCGCTACGTCGAACATCTCCAGCCGTGGCTCGACCGCTACCGCCGGGATCGGCTGCTGGTGCTGCCGGCCGAGCAGATGTTCACCGATCCGCAGGGCACCTTCACCACGGTGCAGCGATTCCTCGGTCTGCCGGTGACCGAGCTGACGCTTCGGCCCCGCAACGAGCGGCGTGGGTATCCGCCGATAGATCCGCAGACCAGGGCACGCCTCGCCGAGTATTACGAGCCGTACAATCAGGCGCTGTTCGATGCGCTCGGAACCCAGTTCGCCTGGTCGCCGAAAATGTGACCGGTTCGACGTATCAGGCCTGCGAAGGCCCCCTCCTATGGAGGGACATCTGTTCGGTCTGCCCTCGGAGAGCCACGTGAAGATCCCTCGAATGGCGACAGCTGGAGTCGCCGCCGCTGCTTGTCTCATCGCCGGTGTCACCGGCGTGGCGGTCGCCCAGACTCCCAGTCATCCCAGCGTCGTCAGCACGGATCCGTCGAACTTCACGCCGCATCTGGCGGACGACAACACGGGTACCAGGCCACGCGTGCTGGCGCTCGGCAAGATCGGCAACACCCTGTACGCGGGCGGCATGTTCCACAACATCCTGGACCGGCGCCGCCAGAACATGGTGCAGCGCGAGAACCTGTTCTCCTTCGACATCCCGACCGGTGACATCTCGTCGTTCGCGCCGGTCGTCAACGGGCCGGTGTGGTCGATCGTCACGACGAACGACGCGGTCTACATCGGCGGCGAGTTCACGTCGGTGAACGGCGTCGATCGGCGTGGTATCGCGAAGCTGAACCCGACCACCGGTGAGGTGGACACCGCGTTCCAGTCGCCGTTCGGCAGCGGCCGGGTCACCGAGATGGCGATGGCCAACGGCCGGCTGATCGTGGCCGGCAGCTTCCCCAGGAAGATCATCGCGCTGAACCCGACCACCGGCCGCGGCACGACCTACATCACCGCGGCAGTGACCGGCACCGTGCCGTTGTCGAACGAGAAGACCAACGTCTTCAAGTTCGCCGTCGACCCGTCGGCGACGCATCTGGTCGCGGTCGGCAACTTCACCACCGTCGACGGCCAGCAGCGGGTGCGGGCGTTCATGCTGGATCTCGGCCAGACGTCGACGTCGCTCAACCCGTGGTGGTACTCACAGTTCGCCAACCGGTGCGCGAGTACGACGCCGGCCCGCCAGTCCTATCTGGATGACGTCGACTTCTCGCCGGACGGCAGCTACTTCGTGGTCGCGGCGACCGGGTTCGTGCCACAGTTCTCCTCCCAGATCGGCACGATGGTGTGTGACGCAGCGGCTCGCTTCGAGACCGACGTGGCGTCGCCGACCGCTCCCACCTGGATCAACTACACCGGCGGCGACACGCTGCACTCCATCGTCGCCACCGGCGCCGCCGTCTACGTGCAGGGCCACAGCCGCTGGCTGGACAACCCGCAGGGTCGCGACTCAGCCGGCCCAGGTGCGCTCTCGCGACCCGGTGGTGGCGCGATTGATCCGGAGACCGGCGACGCATTGTCGTGGAACCCCGTGATGAGCAACAGCGTCGGCGGATTCGACTTCCTTGCCACGAGCGACGGGCTGTGGCTCGGTCGCGACGGCAACCGGATCGGAGGCGAGTTCCATCGTGGGCTTGCGTTCATGCCGCTGTCGTAAGGTCAACTCATGGCCGAAGACACGCGGGGATTTGCAATCGACATCAATGTCATTTGCACGGCCAACCAGGCGCGCAGCCCTGCCGCCGCGGTGCTGTTTCGCCGCGAGGCAGCCGCTCGCCTCGGGTCGGACCACGGTCTGGTGATTCGGAGCGCCGGTGTCCACACCACGCCCGGTCAGCCGGTGCTGCCGAACATGGCCGCGGCCTTGGACCGTCGTGGGATGGAGGTCGACCAGCACCGTTCCCGGCCGATGCGGGCCGAGGAGCTGGAGGCCAGTCACCTGGTGATCGCCATGACCGAGGAGCATCGGCGGGCGGTCAACCGGATGGCTCCGACGGTCGTCAGCCGCTCGTACACCCTGTGCGAGATCGACCGGCTGGTGTCCTCGGCGTGGTGGGAACCGACCTGGGACGGTAGCGACAACGCGATCGACATGATCCGGCGACTCCGCCCGGTCGTCCCGAGGCCCAAGCGCTCCGAGGACATCATCGACCCGGCCGGGCACAGCGTCGAGATCGCAGTCGCTGTGCTGGCCGAGTTGGTCGACCGGATCGGCCGGATCAGCGGCCACCTGTTCGGCGCGGTTCCGGCCGAGGCGTCAGCCTGACGTACGGCGGAGTGTCAGCCTGACGTACGCCGGGAAACGTCGGCCGAGACCCGCTCGTCGCGCGGCTCGGTCTTCTTCGGACGCCGCCGTCGGCGCGACTTGTCGTCGTCGGTCGTCGTATAGCCGTAGCGGTAGGTCGAGTCGCGGGTGTCCGCGTCGTTGAACGCCGCGCCGGACACGTTGCCGCCGACCTGACGGATCCGCTCTGCCGCAGCCGAGACGGAGTGCAGCCGCGAGACCTTGCGCCGAGCGACCAACAGCAGCAGGTTGATCTGGTCGATCAGCTCGAGGCTGTCGGCGACCCGCAGCACCGGCGCGGTGTCGACGATGACGAGGTCGGCGTGCTGGGCGAGATCGTCCAGGATGCCGGTCATCAGCGGCGACGCCAGCAGCTCGGCCGGGTTGGGCGGGATGCTTCCAGCCGCGAGCACCCGCAGGTCGTCGAGCCCGACCTCGTGCAGGTGGGGCTCGGCCGGTCCGCCCGCAGCCAGCAGGTCGGACAGGCCGATCGGGACGTCGAGCCCGAACCGGTCGGCGATCGCGGGTCGCCGCAGGTCGGCGTCAACGATGATGACCCGTAGGCCCACCCGGGACGCGGCGACCGCGAGGTTGGTCGCGACCGACGTCTTGCCCTCGGCCGGACCCGCTGACGTCACCATGAGGACGTCGCCGCGGCCGGCGAGGTGCTCCCGCTCGGCCGCCAGGAGGAACCGGACATTGGTGTTGAGCGCGCGATAGGCCTCGCTCAACGGCGATTGCGGCGCCATCAAGGTGGCGACCCGGCCGGCCGACTCGTCGTCGGAGTGGGGGATCGAGCCCAGGATGGGTCGGCCACCGAGCGCCGCCCGGAGTCGTCCCTCGTCACGTACGGCGTCGTCCAGCCGGTCGCGGAGGTAGGCCACGCCCACGCCGATCACGAGACCGATCACGGCGGCCAGCAGGCCGGCCCGGATCGGCTGCGGCTCGGCCGGCGAGCTTGGGGTCTCGGCACGGAGCAGGACCTCGCCGCCCGGTAGCGGGGTGGTCTGACTCGACTGCAGGAGCTCGAGCTGGGCGGTGAGCGATGCCTTCTGGGTGAGGAGTCCGTCCTCCTCGGCTCTGAGGTCCTGCCGCTGGTTGCCGGTCGCCGACCTCGCGTCTTGACGCACCTCGGAGATCCGGTCGTTGAGGGTGTCGATCTGGTCGGTGTAGCGCTGCGTTTGCGCGGCCAGGGCCTCGCTCGACTGGTCTTCCCGATAGACGATGTACTGCTCGGCGAAGGAGTTGGCAACGTCGGCGGCAAGCTGCGGGCTGGACTCGAGGGCGGAGACCTCGACGACCCGCTTGTCCTGGACCACGCTCACGCTGATGTCGTCGAGCAGGTCCTGCGGATCGTCGACCTGCAGGTTCAGGTCGTCGGCGACGAGCTCGGCCACCTGCACCGACGCCACCACGTCGGCCTGGGTGGCGACCTCTTCGGGATCCATCACGACGCCCGAATTGTTCTGAACCGTCTCCTGCGGCTCGAGCAGCAGGCTGGCGGTGCCGCGATACATCTTGGTCTGCGAGAACGACCACGCCAGGCCCAGTCCGATGGCGATGACCATGCAGAGAGCGACGAGGCGCCACCGTCGCCGAAGGACGGCGAGGTGGTCTTGGAGTTGGATGAGATCTTGGTCCATGAGAATGCCCCGGGCGGACTCCCTCCATGTCCCGTCGTTTTGTTCCCCTGCCCGGTTCATGAACAATACGTGATGAGCCATCGTGGGATCGACTCGACGGGGGGATCGATCGTCGCGACCGCTCGACATGTCCGTTGCGCGGGGAGGCCTACGCGGTGAGATGGCTGATGCTGGCGGTCTTCGCTGCGCTCCCACTGCAGTGGTTCGTCGTCGCGTCGACGCCGCTTGGGCAGGGCCGCCTCCACCAGCTCGCCATCCTGGCCTTCACCGCGGTGGTCTTCCTCCGCTATCGGGCCCGGGCCCATCGCCAGGTGCTGTCGATCAGCGCCCCGTTCGTGGTCGCCAACGTCTGCCTGCTCGCGATCTGGCTGGCCACGAGCTTCTACCACGGTCTTGGCCCGTTCGGCCCGGTCCAGCAGGCGATCTACCTCGGCGTGTACGTCGCGTTCGGCACGATGATCTACCGGGCCGCGATCGGCGTCGAACCGGGGCTGCTCGAGGCGCTGCGCTGGGCGGCGCTGTGCGCGACCGTGGCACTGATCGGCGGCCTGTCGTACTCCATGCTGGTCAACGGTGTAAACCCGATCCAGGTGTTCCGCGACACCATCGCCACGGCCAATCCGGAGCTGCTGCAGAAGGAGTTGTTCCGCTCGGCGTTCACCGGCTTCGGCTACGACGAGGACGTGGTGCGCGGCAACATCCGGCACGAGGTCTTCGGCGCGGTGCTGGCCGCGATGTACGTGTCGGTGTGGGCGGCCCGGCTGCGGCCGCTCACCTCGACGACGCAGCGGGTCATCTTCACCTCCGCGCTCGTCGCCGGATCGCTGCTGCTCGCGGTCTCGATGAGCCGGGCGGTCCTGATCGCCGCGCTGGCCTGGCCGCTGCTCAGCTTCATCCGGTCGCTGGTCACCTTCCGGCTCAGTGGCCGACAGGTGCTGCTGGCGTTCACGGCGGTCTTCGGGGTGCTCCTGGCGGTGGTGACCGGCTTCGCCTCGGTGATCCTGGTGCGATTCACCCAGGACACCTCGTCCTACCAGGCCCGTGAGGTGCTGCTTCACGAGGCATACACGAACATCGTCGACAACTTCGTGACCGGCGGCGTCGAGACAGCCGGCGCCAGCTCGCACAACTTCATCCTGGACACCTGGCTCCGGTCCGGCGTGTTCGCAGCGCTCGCGGCGACGGTGATCGTGGTCCTGCTGATCGGCCTGTGGGTTTCGCTGATCGCCCGGATCGGGACCGAGCCGGACTGGATGGTGCCGGTGATCGCCGCCCTGGCGCTCCCGATCGCACGACTGCTCACGGCGGGCGGCGGACTGATCCCGCCGATCCAGTGGGTGATCCTCGGCTTCGTCGCGGGTGCCCTCGCCTATCGCCGCGAACTCGGGCTGCGGCCGGAGCCGGAACCAGCCGAACTCGACGAGGAACCCGCGGCCAGGCACGTCCATGGCTAGATCGGCCCGCCGGGGCGGAGCGCGAATCGCGCCGGCGTTGCCCAATGGTCGGCATCGGCGCCAGCGGTACGTCTCGGTCCTCAGCGCCCTGGTGTGGTTCGCGATCTCGTACGGTGTCGCGATCGGCGGCTACCTGCTGCTGAACGCGTCCGCGAGCCGATTGCTGAGTCCGGCCCTGTTCGGTTACTTCGTCGTCGCAATGACGACGGCGACCGTGGTCGGCCAGATCGGCCTGATGGGCGTACACCGCGCCGGACTGCGCGAGGCGGCGCGGCTCGCCGAGGGCGACAACGAGGGGTTGCTGCTCCTGCGTCGCGGGGTGCGGGCCGTGCTGGTGCTCGCGCTCCCGGTGGCCAGCGTCGTGAGCGGCGTCGTCGCGTATGCGCTGGCCGACAACTACTCGACCTCGACCCGCTGGCTCATGGGCGTCGGCATGGCCCTGATGGTCATGCTCGGCGGCCAGCAGAAGCTGTGGGCCAACTACCTGCGCGGCTTCGGGGACATCAAGTTCGCCAGCCTGCTCGAGGGCCGGTCCGGTGGTGCGTTGGTTGCGTCGTTGCAGGCGATCGGTCTCCTCGTCGTGCTGAGATGGTGGCCCGATGCCGGCCTCGGCGTGGCGCTCTTCGTCGTGGCGGTCGGCTACGCCCTGCCGGTGCTTTGGGCGGCCCGCCGAGTCACCCGGCGCTGGCGCCATGTGCGGCCACGGGGGCATGTCTTCGCCGACTTCGGTCTCGTGCTGCGCCGGGACTGGCGGTTCGCGACCAACCAGGTCGCCGCCTACCTCAACGCCACTGTCGAGATCTGGATCGCAGGTCTGGTGCTGTCCAGCCTCGACACGTCGCTCTACAGCGCCGCACAGCGGCTCGCCCTGCTGCTGGCCGTGCCCCTGACGTCGATCCAGGTGGTGTTCGCGCCGGTCTGTGCCCGGATGATCCTCAGCGGTGAGCTGCGTACGCTCGAACGGCTGCTGCGCACCGGTGCGACCCTGGCCGCGCTCCTCACGGCGGTCGCCTGGGTGCCGATGCTGCTGATCCCGGGCCGGCTGCTCGATATCGTCTACGGTCCCGGCTTCGACGGCGCCGCCACGGTCTTGTTCCTGCTGACCGTCGGCAGTATGGCCAACGTCCTCAGCGGTTTGTGCGGCACCGCCCTGACGATGTCGCATCACGAGGGCTCGGTCGCCGCCGTCCTGGCGGTCGCCTGCGGGATTCGGATCGCGCTCGGATTCGCGGCGGCCTATGTCTGGGGGCTGGACGGGCTCGGCGTCTCGGCGATGATCGTGACGGTCGGGATGTACTTCACGATCTGGCGGCTGGCCCGGACGCGGCTCAAACTGCGGACCGAGCTCACCCTCACGCCACGGATCGGGCTCGTCCGCCGGACGCTGGGCTGACGGACTTTGGGCTGACGAGCGGCCAGAGAGAATATACGATAAGCCCGATATGAGACCTCGACGGTATCCATCCGCCGCCAGAGGCCGTAATCTGCACCGCATGCCGCAGCGACGACCCGGGGCCGGCCGCCCATCTGCCGGTCGTCGACTCCTCTCCGTTGCCGCTGGACTCGTCGTCGCCGCCGTGGTCCTGCCCAGCTGTCAGGACAACAGTCAGTCCACCTCCGGCGACCCCGTCCGGCCGGCGCGTCACCAGGGTCCCGACGCCGGCAAGACGCGGCCACACTCCACGACGTCGCCGGACACCACCACGGCGCCGGACAGCCAGAAGACCCGGGAGCCGACGCCGAACGCCGACCGGCCGAGCCGCGTGGCGGACAATCCACTGGGGCAGCTGGGCCGTCCCGGCACGCCAGGGACTGCGGGTCCGAACGATCAGGGCGACGGCCACGGCAACGGCAACTCCGGCGGCCACGGCCAGGGCAACCCCGGAGGCACCGGGACCAACGTCGGCTGGTCCGGGCCGCGATTCGGCGCGGTCTATCACGGCATGTGGGACATGACCTGGTCGGACCGGGCCGAGCTGCTCGACAAACTGGTCTCGATCGGGGTCCGATGGGTGCGGCTCGGCGTGCAGTGGTCGCTCGTGCAGCCGAACCCGCCGTCCTCGGAGCACGGTGGCTGGAACGTCAACTGGGGGCTCCCGAAGGCCGACCGGGTGATCAACCAGGCGGTCCAGCGCGGGCTGAAGGTCTCGGTGACGCTGCAGCGGACGCCGGGCTGGGCCAACGGCGGTCGCGCCCCGGAGTACCTCCCGTCGAATCCGGCGGACTATGCCCGCGCCATCGAGCGGCTGGCGCATCGCTACCGGGGCAAGGTCGGCTCGTGGGAGATCTACAACGAGCCCAACAACGACAATCAGCTGCAAGCCTCGGTCGCCGACTACGTGCGCGTGCTGTGCGCGGCCTATCCCGCCGTCCATCGCGGCGACCCAGGTGCGAAGGTCGTGTTCGGCGGTACCTCCGGCAACGACTACGAGTACATCAACGCGGCCTACCACCATGGCGCCAAGGGCTGCTTCGACGTCCTTGCGACGCATCCGTACAACAGCAACCTCTCGCCACGGCCGCCCCCGCCGAGCGAGCAGGGTTGGTGGTTCCGCAACATCAAGTACGTGCGCGACGTGATGTTGCGGCACGGCGACGGCGCGAAGCCGGTGTGGTTCACCGAGTTCGGCTGGTCCACGCATCCCAACACGGCCCGGATGGAGTCGTTCGAGCGCGGCGTCACTCGGTCGCAGCAGGCGCGCTACGCCCTGGACGTCCTGAGGATCACCAAGCGCGACTATCCGTACGTCGATCGGCTGGCGTGGTACTCCGCCCGCGACGAGACGAACAGCACGACCGAGAACAACAACTTCGGGCTGTACACGCTCGATCTGCAGCCGAAACCGGCGGCGCTCGCGCTGCAGAGGTTCTTCGCCTCGCAGTGAGGCAGCCCCGATACCAGGTCGTTACGGCTGGCCGTGCCGGGCCGTGACGGGCCCTGGGGTAGCGTTCACTGCGCGGTGGCGAGGGCCCCGCTCTCATCAACGCCGGCGCTGCTGGATCGGTCTTTGGAGGGGTCCGTCGATGGGATCGCCGAGGAGCCTCGGACCCGACATCGTGATCGCGGGCGCGGCGCGCAGCGGCACGTCCTTTCTGGCGGCCGTGTTGGGGTCGCATCCCGACATCGACGCGGGTGCGGTCAAGGAGCCGAACTACTTCAGCCGGGAGCACGGCCGTGGCCCGGCGTGGTACGACGATCTGTACGAGTCGCGCCGTGACGGCCTGCTCCGGCTCGACGGAAGCACGTCGTACACCTTCCCGCACTTCCCCGAGGCGATCCCGCGCCTGGCGGAGGTCGCCCCGAAGGCACAGCTGATCTACTCCGTACGCGATCCGCTGGTCCGGACCCTGTCGCACTACCAGCTGCATCGCGACTACTTCGGCATCGAGGCCGCGCAGACCTTCGGAGAGGGCCTGGCCAGCAACCCGGTCTATATCGGCACGAGTGAGTACGACCATTGGCTCGCGGTGCTGTCCGAACACTTCCCAGCCGACCAGGTGCTGGTGGTGCCGTTCGACATCGTGACCGGGCAGGCGCTCGACGTCGCGACGCTGGTGTGCGAGCGGCTCGGGTTGTCGCCGCCACCCGACGAGTTCGCCCCGCGGGCCGACGCACATCGCAACGAGGTCGTGCAGTTTCGGCACGGAGCCGTCAAATGGGCCCGTCGGCTAGTGAAGCGGAGTGGTGCCTACCCATGGGTCCGGCGTACGGTCGGGACCGATCGGTTGCGTCGAATGCGGTCTCGTATGACCCGGAAGGTGACGGCGGAGGGCATGGAAGAAGCCCTGGGGACGTGTGGACCGGCCCAACGGAGCCAGCTCAGCGCGATGCACCGAGCGAGTCAGGCGGCGGTGGCCAGTCGCCTGCGAGCCCAGGACGCGCGGCTCGGGCTGGACTGGGCGACGGTCTGGGAGCGAAGCTGCCCGAGTGGTGAACCGCCGGCGCTGGCCGCGTTGAGCGACGGCTCGTGAGTGGGCCGGCCGATACCGTCTCAGGGGGCGAGCGGCGGGCACCTTCCGATGTGGACGGCCTCCTCGAGGTCGCCGGCCGGCTCTGGCCTGCGCCGGCGACGGTGCAGCTGGTACGCGATGCGCGGCAGCCCGCTCGGTCGGCCCGGGACTGGCTGATCCTGCCCGGGCTGAGTCGTCCGTGGCTGTTGCTGCCCGCGTGGAGCGCGACGGCGGCCGACGCACTGCTTCGCGACGACCACGGCCAGCGGACGCCGCAGATCGTGCATGCTCTTGCCGTCTTGCACCGGCAGCGGATGCTCGCCCGGATCCCACTGCCTCGGCTGCGGGTGTCGTCGCAGGGAACCGTGGACACCATCGAGACCGAGCTGTCCCGGATCCTGCACAAGTCGAGCGACGTGGTCGTACGGCTCGGCCGGCGCCGATGGAATCGCTCCGTGGTGCTGCGGCCTCTCGACGCGTCCGGACGGACCCTGGCGTACGTGAAGTCGGCGGCCAGCCGGTCGGGGGTCGACGCCCTGCGACGGGAGCGGGAGAACCTCCGCCGGGTCGCCACCTTGGGTCCGCGGCTCGTCGAGTGGCCGGACGTCCTGCACGCCGGATCGTGGCGCGATCTGGACCTGCTGACGCTGACCCCGCTGATCGGCGACGGGTCGACCAAGAACCGCTCCCGCGCGCCGTCGGCGGCGATGCGAGCGCTCGCGCTGTCGGCCGAGCGCGGCCGGCAGCCGGTGGCCGAAACGGACCTGAGCATCAAGCTGGTCCGTAGCATCCAGTGGCTTGGCGACTCCGAACAGCGCAGTCAACTCCGCTCGGCCGTCGACGTGGCGATGTCGCGACTCGGCCAGGTGAAAGTGCCGATCGGCTGCTGGCACGGCGACTGGGTTCCCTGGAACATGACCTACCACGGCGACCGGGTGCTGCTGTGGGACTGGGAGCACTTCGCCGAAGGGGTCCCACTCGGACTCGACGGCGTTCACTTCCGCGCCCAGCAGCTGCGGATGTTCAAGGGCACCGATCGCCAGGTCGAGGACCGCTGGATACGGGAGGCGACCGAGTGGCTGCTCAACACGTTCCAGCTGTCGATGCCCCAGATCCGGGCGACGATCCTGACGTACCTCCTCGAGGTGAACGTGCGCTACCTCCGCGACCGGGACGACGACCCGCGAGGCATCCCGCCGCGGGAAGGCTGGGGACTGCCACTGATCGCACGACTGACCGCGGACCTGGACTGATGGCGGGCTTGGACTGATGGCACCACTGCGCATCCTGCATGTGAGCGAAGTGCACTGGGGCGGCGTCGTGACGCTGCTCGATC
The DNA here is from genome assembly GCA_035262905.1 of Nocardioidaceae bacterium. Classification (GTDB taxonomy): domain Bacteria; phylum Actinomycetota; class Actinomycetes; order Propionibacteriales; family Nocardioidaceae; genus DATFRX01. Next base: position 1,335 of record DATFRX010000131.1, on the reverse strand, counting down.
ACTTCGTCGCAGAACAGCAACGGGACGGCCATGAGGTCCACGTACTCGCGCCAGAGGGCATGCATGCGCTGCCCGGTGCCGACCAGCGGGTCTGGCGGATCGATCGCAGCCGGCCGTGGACGTTCCCCGCGGCGGCGCGCGACCTGCGGCGGGCGGTCAAGGAGATCCAGCCGGACGTGGTCCATCTGCATTCGTTCATCGGGGGCCTGATCGGCCGCCTGCCCTTCCCTCGAACCCCGGTGGCTCGGGCCGACTCCGCGTCGAGGGCCGGCCTCGTCTATCAACCGCATTCTTGGTCGTTCGACCTGTTCACTCGCCAGTCGGTCACCGCTGCCGTCCAGCGCTGGGAGTCATGGGCCGCGCGGTCCACCGACGTGCTCGTCGCCAACTGTGACGACGAGGTCGCCGAAGGCCGTGCGGTCGGCATCGACCTGCCGGCCCGAGTCCTCGGGGTGGCGACCGACCTCGAGAGGTTCCATCCGGTCGACGCGGCCGAGCGGGACGCCCTGCGGGCCGAGCTCGGCGTCGAAACCAAGCACATGCTGCTCTGCCTCGGCCGGCTGGTCCGACAGAAGGGCCAGGACCTCCTGCTGCCGGCGTGGGAGCGCGAGCGGCCGCCCGACACGACGCTCGTACTGCTCGGCCCAGGTGATCAGGAGCCGCTGGCCGCTTTGGCGCCGACCCAGTGGGGCGAATCCGTACTCGCGGTCGGCGAGCACGAAGACGTACGGCCGTGGCTGTGGGCCAGCGATGCGCTCATCCTCTGTTCCCGCTACGAAGGCTTCCCACTGGTGATCGCCGAGGCGATGGCCTGCGGTCGGCCGGTGATCGCCACGGCCATCAACGGTGCGCGCGAAACGATCGAGAGCGGGCCATTGGCGCCGGCCGGATCGGTCGTCGAGCTCGGCGACATGGCGGCGCTGATCGCCGAGGCCGGCCTGCGCCTGGACGACGCCGAGCTGTGGGCGGCGGAGAGCGCGGCCAGCCGCACGCGTGCTGAGGAGCTCTTCGCACCGACCCAGGTCGTCGATCGGCTGGTCGCCGCCTATCGTGAAGCGATCGACAGACGCCAGGCAGACCGGACGGAGCGCTAGATGTCGGCACACGGGGCGCCGCCTACCTTCCTGGTGGTGGGCGCCGCTCGCTCGGGGACCACGGGGATGGTCGAGGGGCTGCGCTCGCATCCGCGGGTGTTCGTCACCGAGCCCAAGGAGCCGCACTACTTCGCCTTCCACGGGACGACTCCGGACTTCGCAGGACCCGGCGACGCGCACACGATCAATCGGGTCGCGATCACTGATCGGGACAGTTATCTGGCGCTCTATCCCGCTCAGC
>DATFRX010000130.1:0-2767 GCA_035262905.1 Nocardioidaceae bacterium | reverse complement strand
GGTTGACAGCGCGGGCGCCGATCGGCTCGCGACACTCGCGCGTTCGCTGACGCTGCCGACCGAGGCGCCGGGCATGGTGGTCGCGGCGGTGGCGCATGGCGAGGTCGTCGCGGCCGATGCGTTCGCGTCGCACAACGGTCTCGTGGCGCGGGCGGCCGAGCGACTCACCCTCGTCGGCCGGGGGGTCGATCCGGCGTCTGTCACGATCCCGGAGGCGGGCCATCTGGCGAGCGGCGCGGCGTACCGATCAGCCTTGCACGGCTACCGAGACGGTGGCCGCAATGGCTTGCACAGTTGGCTGTTGGAGGCGATCCGGTCGTACGCCGCCGGTGCGGAAGCGGCCGCCGATCTGGTGCGGTGAGAGCCGTACCCGAGACGCCGAATTCTCAAGCAGGCTTGAAACCTGCCGTACACATGCGAACGACGTCACCACGGGAGTGACGCCGTCCGCTTGCACAACGTGTCCGGTTACCAAGCGTGCACCGGAAACATCGGCGGGGTCGAGCCCCTGTCCCGATTGCCCTGTAGGAAGGGTGGGTCGCCGCGTGGGTGCCTGACCGTTGTGCCAGCTCTGGAGTTCTCGGTTTCTTTTGTACGCCGCCATCGTCGGCGAGGGAAGGGATCCGAGCGAATTCAACCGAATGATCGGCCACCCTCTGTAACTCTCGTACCGCGAGTACGGACGGTGCGTCGACGATCGCTCCAGCTAGACGCGGCGCCGGCGCAGTCGCCAGGCCATCACGCCGATGCCGATTGCGACGGCGGCGGCCACGATGACGACCGCCTTGTCCGTCGTGGAGTCGAGATCGACCCGACGCGGCAGGCCGACCGGGCGGCTGAACTTCAGCACCGGCCAGCCGCGCTCCTCGGCGATTCGGCGCAGGGCGCGATCCGGGTTGACCGCGTACGGATGACCCACTGCCTCCAGCATCGGCCGGTCCGTGTCCGAGTCGCTGTAGGCGTACGACGCGGCGAGGTCGTAGCCCTCCGACTCGGCCAGCGCACGGATCGCATCGGCCTTGCCCTCGGCGTAGGCATAGAACGCGATCTCGCCCGTGTAGCGGCCGTCCTCGACGACCATCTCGGTCGCGACGACTCGATCAGCGCCGAGCAGTTCGCCGATCGGTTCGACCACCTCCACACCTGACGACGACACGATGATGACGTCGCGCCCGGCGGCCTGATGCTGCTGGATCAGTCGGACCGCCTCGTCGTAGACCAGCGGCGCCACGATCTCCTGCAGCGTCTCGGCCACGATGTCGCGGACCGTCTGCACCGGCCATCCCGCGCACATCGCCGACAGGTACGCCCGCATCTTCTCCATCTGATCGTGATCGGCCCCCTGCAGCGCGAACACGAACTGCGCGTACGCACTCCGCAGCACCGCGCGCCGGTTGATCAGCCCGCCAGCCTGGAACGGTCGACTGAACGCCAGCGTGCTCGACTTCGCGATGATCGTCTTGTCGAGATCGAAGAACGCGGCGGCTCGAACTGTCGCGGTTTCGGGCGACAGGGGACGTGACCCGCCCACTGGGGTGGGGGTGGAGGTGGACCCCTCAGCCGACTCCGCGTCGCTCACGATCCGGAGCATAGTTGTCCACACCGCCAGACCGCGTCGCGTTATCCACAGCGCAGCCGGATCCAGCCGTTCAACCGGCCGGGATCGAACAAGCTCTGGGCATGAGCCACACCGAGGACCACGCCGTACGACCGCTCGTCGTGACGGCCGACCAAGCGCTGCTCGATGACCTCCTGCGGCTGGCCGCGGCCGCAGGCATTGCTCCCGAGGTCATCGCAGACGCCGGAGCGGCCCGACGAGCCTGGTCGACGGCGGGGATCGTCGTCGTGGGCGACGACCTGGTCGGCGCTCTCGCATCGGTGCGCACGCCGCGCCGCGACGGAGTCGTCGTGGTCCAGGCTGCCAGCCGAGACGATCCCGCCGGCGGTCCGCTCGGCGCCGCTGTCCCATCCTCGGGCAGCCGCACCAGCGCCGCGCTGGCACCGCCGGCCGGGTCCTCGGTGTGGGCTCATGCCGTCGCCATCGGAGCCGAGGCTGTCTGGTCGCTGCCCGAGCACGAGGCCGACCTCGTGGAGCGATTCGGCGCCTGCCTCGACAGCACCCGCCCCGCCAGGACGGTCGCCGTCGTCGGGGGATCCGGCGGCTGTGGCGCATCGACCTTCGCCGCCGGGCTCGCTGTGACAGCGTCCGACCGCGGCCACTCCACGCTGCTGGTCGACGCCGATCCGCTCGGCAGCGGCCATGACCTTCTCTTCGGCCTGGACGAGCCGGACGGCATGCGCTGGCCCGATCTCGCCGGCGCCCGCGGGCGACTGGCAGCACCAGCGTTGCGAGCGGCACTTCCGCGAGTACGAGACTTGTCCCTGCTGACCTGGAGCCGGCACGAGCTCAGCGTCGTCACCCCGGAGGCGATGCGATCGGTTCTCGATGCCGGTCAGCGCGGCCAGGAGCTCGTCGTCGTCGACATCGCCCGGCGGACCGATCCCGCGTGCGAGGAGGCGCTCTCCCGCGCCGACCACACCCTGCTCCTGGTCCGCGCTGACGTGTCTGGCATCTCCGCCGCCAACCGCGTGGCGCAGCAGGTCGCGCCGATCGCCCAGCGGATCAGCGTGGTTACGATCCAGACCGGTGCGGGCGCAGTGCCGGGCGAGCTGGTTGCGGAGTCACTGGCGCTGCCGCACGCGACATCGATGCGGCCGGACCGCCGGATCGCCGCCGCTTCCGACGAGGAGTTCGTGAGCCTGCGTC
>DATFRX010000129.1:0-2262 GCA_035262905.1 Nocardioidaceae bacterium | reverse complement strand
CGGCTGCGGCGTACGCGCCCTGGATCCGGAGTTCCGGCTCGGGTCCGAGGGACTGGCCGGCCGCGATGTCGTCGAGGTCGACGGGCTCGAGGTACGAGTCGTCGCGACGCCGGGGCACTCGTCGGACTCGCTGTCGTTCGTCCTCCCGGCGGAGTCGGCCGTGCTCACTGGTGACACTGTCCTCGGTCGCGGAACGACGGTCGTCGCGCATCCGGACGGCGAGCTCGGCGCCTATCTCGGTTCGCTGCGACGACTGCGTGATCTCGCCGAGTCGGCCGAGGTGACCCGGGTGTGGCCGGGCCACGGGCCGCTCATCGACGACGCGCTGGCCGTGATCGAGGGCTATCTCGCGCATCGGGCCGAGCGACTCGAGCAGGTACGCGAGGCCATGGCCGCCGGTGCATCGACGCCGCGGGAGGTCGTCGAGCGCGTCTACGCCGACGTCGACCCGGTGCTCTGGCCGGCGGCCGAGCTGTCGGTGCGGGCGCAGCTGGAGTATCTGGAGCAGCGCCGCTAGCGCCGGACGAAATCGGGCGGCAAAGTCCCGCGGCATCGCGCATCCAACCAGGTGCAGGCGCACCGGATTCGTTGCGCAATCGCGCGAGACGCCATACGAGCATCGCCGGCGTCAGCGGGCCCGCTTGCGCAGCCTCTCAACCTCGATCAGCACGACCGAGCGCGGCTCGAGCCGGAGCCAGCCCCGCATGGCGAAATCGGCCAGTGCCTTGTTGACCGTCTCGCGTGAGGCGCCGACCAGCTGGGCCAGCTCTTCCTGGGTGAGGTCGTGGTGGACGTGGATGCCGTCGTCCGCGGTCCGGCCGAATCGGCGGGACAGGTCGAGCAGCGCCTTCGCGACCCGGCCGGGTACGTCGGAGAAGACCAGGTCGGCGACGACGTCGCTGGTCTTGCGGAGCCGGGCGGCGAGCTGGTGGAGCAGGGCGCGGGCGACGCTCGGCTGGTCCTCGAGCCAGCGCAGCAGCTCGTCGTGGCCGAGACTCATCAAGGTGCAGGGCGTGACGGCGGTGGCGGTCGCCGAGCGGGGGCCGGGATCGAACAGCGACAGCTCGCCGAACATCTGGCCCGGTCCGAGGATGGCCAGCAGGTTCTCGCGGCCGTCGGCGGACGTTCGGCCGAGTTTGATCTTGCCATCGGTGACGACATAGAGCCGATCCCCCGAGTCGCCTTCGTGGAAGAGCACGTCGCCGCGCCCGATCCGGGTCTCCGACATGGAGGACCGGAGCGAGGCGGCGGCATCGTCATCGAGGGACGAGAAGAGCGGTGCCTGGCGGAGCACGTCGTTTTCCACGGATCCTCCTCGTGGCCGGCGCACCTTGCCGCTGGATCCCCCGTACGGTCGTGCGACGGCCGATCTCGTGGGTCACAGTCTGTCGTATAACCGGCATCGGCTGGCAGGGAGTACCGGTGATCCGGCCTTGACCTCGTCGAGACCGGGTCGTCCGAGCCACCCCATACCCTGGTGGACGTGTCAGCGACCAGCAAGCCGATCGCGCCGCTCCGACCGCCTACGACGCTCGTTCGCCGCGCTCGCAAGATGAACCGGGTGCTCGCCGAGACCTACCCGGACGCGCGTTGCGAGCTCGATTTCGAGACCCCGTTCCAGCTCCTGATCGCGACCGTGCTGTCCGCCCAGACGACGGACAAGCGGGTCAATCTGGTGACGCCGATCCTGTTCGGGCGTTACCCCGATGCGCCCGCACTGGCATCGGCCGAGCGCACCGACGTCGAGGAGATCATCCAGCCGACTGGCTTCTTCCGGGCCAAGACCAACTCGCTGCTGAAGCTCTCGCAGGCACTATGCGACAACTTCGGCGGCGAGGTGCCAGGCCGGCTCAAGGACCTCGTGACGCTGCCCGGAGTCGGGCGCAAGACCGCCAATGTCGTGCTCGGCAACGCCTTCGGGGTCCCGGGCATCACGGTCGACACGCACTTCAACCGGCTGTCGCGACGCTTCGGCTGGACCGAGGAGACCGACCCGGACAAGATCGAGGCCGAGGTCGGGATGCTCTTTCCGCGGCGCGACTGGACCTTGCTGAGCCACCACCTGATCTGGCACGGTCGCCGCTGCTGCCACGCCCGACGACCGGCCTGCGGCGCCTGCCCACTGGCGCGGTGGTGCCCGTCCTTCGGCGAGGGACCGACCGACCTGGCGACCGCGACCAAGCTGCTTCGGACCGAAGGCCGGGCATGAGACGTGTCCCGATCATGGCGATCGTCGCGGTGCTGCTGGTGCTGGCCGGCTGC
>DATFRX010000128.1:0-3667 GCA_035262905.1 Nocardioidaceae bacterium | reverse complement strand
GCGACCGCCCACGTGGACGCGCGCAGCCTGCCCGGCTACGAGGAGGAGTTCCGGGACACCCTGGAGGAGCTGATCGGCGAGGGCATCGAGGTCAGCTACCTCTCCGACCAGGAGCCGTGGGAGACGCCGTACGACGGCGAGCTCGTCGACGCGATGCATCGCAGCCTGCTCGCCGTGGACCCGGACGCGATCGTGGCGCCGTACCTCATGAGCGGCGGCACCGACGCCAAGCACTTCCGGAAGCTGGGGATGCGTTCCTACGGGTTCGCGCCGCTGCGGCTGCCGGCGGACCTGGACTTCACCGCGCTGTTCCACGGCGTCGACGAGCGTGTACCCGTGGATGCGCTGGCCTTCGGCGCCCGTGTCATGGACCGGCTGCTCGACCGCGCCTGACCCACCGGCCTACTCAGCAAGCAGCGCCGCGAGCCGAGTGCGGCGGGGCCGATGCGGCCGGCGGCGTACGGCGTCGGCGAGCGCCGGTCCGGCCTGGTGCACGATCGTCAACTGTCGTCGCGCCGCCGATGCGGACGTGATCAGCTGCGCCCGGGTCAGGGAGCCGGCCGACTCGGCAGGGAGCACGACGACAACCGCCTCGGCGTGCCGGCCCACCGCCTTGTGCACGGGGATTGCCTCGGCGCCAGAGCCGACTGCCGATCGCAGCGCTTCGACTCCGGCCGCGCCGGCCGAGCGAATGCCGAGGACCAGGAGATCCGAAGGGCCGACGCCCGCATCGCGGGGCAGCGTCTCGGTGACCAGTTCGACGACGCGCGCGACCGCCTCGGCGGCGTCGGCCACGGCGCACACGACCACCTGCTGCTGGTCGGCCGCGATCGGCGGCAGCTCGCCCTGGCGAAGCGACTCGACAAGGCTCACGATCGGGCCGTCGTCGCCGGCGGTGTCCACCGAGAGCCGGACGACCGGGACGGCTCCGCTCGCGACCAGGTCGCCGAGGAACCGGCCGGGCGCCTCGGGCTCCACCAGGTCCGGGTCGCCGATCAGCACCAGACTCGCGTCGACGTCGTGCTCCTCGAGGAGGCCGTCGGCCGCCGCCAGGTCGAGCCGGTGCGCGTCCCCGACGACGGTCACGGGCCGGCCGGCCGCCTGGCCACGCTTCTCGAGCCGCCTGGCCCAGTCGTCGGGATCGCTGCCGCGGCCGGCCACCACGACGCACAACGGCATCTGCAGGGCTGCGTCGAAGGGGTCGGACGGTGTCTCGTCGGGTCCGCCCGAGGCGAGCACCGCATGCAGGTCGTCGGCGAGCCGCTCCTCGAGGGGTCCCCATTGCGGATGCGCGATCGCCCGCTCCGATGGCAGCGCCAGAACCCGTCCCGCGGCGGCAGCGGCGTCGAGACCCGGTCGCGGCGCTTCGATGCCGAACCCACGCAGCGCCGCCGCCCAGCCGGTCCCGTCCAGCACCGTCGAGCCGTCGGCGGCGGCGCGGCGGACCAGCCAGCTCGTGAGCCCGGCCGACCGGCGTACGTCGTCAGGAGTGAAGCGGCCCAGCTGTTCCTTGGCGAGTGCGTCGACGCGGGCCGGTGAGGCATGGGGCTCGTCCAGCGCCAGCCACGGATCGGCGGCAGGTCCCTCCGGACCAGCGCCCGACACAGCAGCGCCACCCGAAAGACCAGCGCCGTCCCCAGCCGCCTCCGACTCCATGCCCCGCGTCACTCCGCCGCAACGGTCTCGTCGGAGACGTCGTCCAGGGCGGCGACGATCTCCTGCGGCAGGTCGACCGCCCAGGCCTCGAGCGAGGCGACCAGCTGCGCGGTCGTACGCGCGCCGATCAGTGCGGAGCTGACGCCTGGCCGGGCGAGCAGCCAGGCGAGTGCCACGTGGATGGGAGACAGCGAGAGTCCGTCGGCAGCCCGCACGACCGCCTCGACGATGCCGTGCGAACCCTCGTCGAGATAGGGGTCGACGTTGCTGCCGAGGTGCGGTGTGGCGGCACGGGAGTCGGCCGGGATGCCGGCGCGATACTTGCCGGTCAGCACGCCCCGGCCCAGCGGCGACCAGGCCAGCACACCCATGCCGAGGGCGCGGGCCGCCGGGAGCACCTCGTCCTCGACGGCGCGATTGAGCAGGGAGTACTCCACCTGCGTCGAGATCACCGGTGCCCGGTCCGGCACGGCGGACTGCCAGCCGACCGCGAGCCCGGTCTGCCAGCCGGTCCAGTTCGAGATCCCGACGTAGCGGGTGCGGCCGGTGGCGACGGCGTGGTCGAGTGCCGCCAGGGTCTCCTGCCACGGCGCGCTGCGCGACCAGATGTGCACCTGCCACAGATCGACGTAGTCGACCCGGAGCCGGCGTAGCGAGCCGTCGAGCTGTCGCAGCAAGCCGCCGCGCGAGGTGTCGGCGCCCCACTCACCGCGCCGGGTGCCGAGACCGGCCTTGGTGGCGACCACGAGCTCGTCTCGGGGGACGACCTGGCCGAGCAGCGCGCCCAGCACCCGTTCGGAAGCACCGTCGCCGTAGCCCGCCGCGGTGTCGACGAGGGTGCCGCCGGCGTCGACGTAGGCGGTCAATGCGTCCTTGGCCTCGTGCTCGTCGGTGTCCTGCCCCCATAGCCACGTGCCGAGTCCGAGACACGAGACCGTCAGTCCGCTGCGGCCGAGCCGTCGCTGCTGCATGGCCGAAGGCTAATGGGACGGGTCGGCGCAGTGGTGGCAAGGCTCGCCCTCTAGGCTCCACGGGTGCGTCTGGGACTCAACATCGGCTACGTCGCGACCGACGCCGGCGGCGAGCACGTACGACTGGCGCAGGCAGCCGAGCAGGCCGGCTACTCGAGTGTCTGGGCGGCCGAGGCGTACGGCTCCGATGTCATCACGCTGCTCACCTGGATCGCGGCGCAGACCGAGTCGATCGACATCGGCACCGCGATCATGCAGATCCCCGGACGCACCCCCGCGATGACCGCCATGACGGCCGCGACGCTCGACACGCTGACCAAGGGCCGCTTCCGGCTCGGTCTCGGCGTCTCGGGTCCGCAGGTGTCCGAGGGCTGGCACGGCGTCCGGTTCGGCAAGCCGCTGGCACGCACGCGGGAGTACGTCGACATCGTCAAGCTCGCGCTGTCCCGCAAGACCGTGCGCTACGAGGGCGACCACTTCACGCTGCCGTTGCCCGACGGACCCGGCAAGGCGCTCAAGCTGATGCTGCACCCGTACCGGGAGCACATCCCGATCTATCTCGCGGTCATCGGACCGAAGAACCTCGAGCAGACCGGCGAGATCGCCGACGGCTGGCTCGGCATCTTCTTCGCGCCGGAGCATGCCGAGTCGTCGCTCGGGCCGCTGCGGACCGGCGCCGAGCGGTCCGGCCGTACGCTCGCCGACCTCGACCTGGTCGCCAACGTCCCGGTCGTGATCGGCGACGATCTCGATGCCTGCGCCGAGCCGTTGCGCGGATACACGGCGCTCTACGTCGGCGGCATGGGCAGTCGGAAGCAGAACTTCTACAACGCGCTGGCCCGCCGGATGGGCTACGACGGGGCCGCCGAGCAGATCCAGACCCTCTATCTCGACAAGCGTCACCGGGAGGCCATGGCCGCCGTGCCACGAGACCTGATCGACCAGACCGCCCTGATCGGACCGAAGGAACGCATCGCCGAGCGGCTGCACGCCTACGTCGAGGCCGGTGTCACGACGATCAACGTGACGCCGTTCGCCGC
>DATFRX010000127.1:0-6553 GCA_035262905.1 Nocardioidaceae bacterium | reverse complement strand
GTGCCGGCGTCGTCGTCGGCCGCCACCCCGAGCAGCGTGATGAAGAACGAGTGCGCGACGCGCGACCCGATGTCCGGCCCGAAGAACCGCAACGGGCACAGGCTGTACTCCGGATGCGTGCAGTCGGCGACGACCGACGAGGTGATCGACGTCGCCCAGCGAGCCCACTCGCCCGCCCGCGTACGGTCCGGCGTGATGACCCGGCCACCCTGGTCGATCACGCCGGCCGCGATCTTCTTCATCGCGTACGACTTGCCGCCGCCCTTCTCGCCGATCAGTGCGAACGACCCGGACTGACCGCGCGACGACGCCCCCGCCACGTCGAGATGCACCACGCCCGGTACTCCGGTGGTCAGGTTGATCGCGAACGCCAGCCCGCGGGTGTCGCCCAAGTCGGCCCCGATGAACGGCACGGCCGCCGACCAGGTCGACGAGGTCGACGGATGCGCGAAGTCGGCGACGATCTTGGTCGCCGGGAAGCCGGGCAGCATGACCTGCCACAGCTCGCTCTGATGTCCCAGCGGTGCCGTGGTCTTCGCCTCGAAGCCGCTCATGAACTCGTCGAGCTCGCGGCCCTGGTCGAGGCAGGCCTCCGGCGTGGCACCGGCGATCGCCAGCACTGTGGTGGCCTCGACCTCCACTTCGTTGTGATCGCGGGCCAAGATCGTCGTGTACTCCGCCAGCGCGTCCTTGATGTCGTCCAGGTCGGTGTGCCGGACGCTGACCTCTTCGGAGCGCTGGTAGATCTGGTCGTTGAGGTTGACCAGTGCCTTCCGGTTGCGCTTGCCCGCGTCGTCCGACGAGCGGACCCGCATCCGCATCGCCCAGTCGACGTCCAGGCCGCACTTGTCGATCTGGCCGATGATCTCCGACCCGGGGAAGACCATCCCCTGGCGAGGCAGCCGCGCCAAGACCCGGAGCTGCTGGTAGGAGTCGACCAGCCGCCCCTCGGGCCCGTCCGACGTGAGCTTGACCAACCGCCGCCGCTCCGGTGATGCGAGGACGTTGCGGAGCGACGCCTTGCCGAAACCGCCCTGCCGGTGATCGGTCTTGGCGCCCTCGTCGACGACAGGGCTGCCCAGCTCGCAGCCCGACCGCAGCAGGTCGGCGTCCTGGCTGCCGCCCTCGGGCAGGTCGAGGTCCATCCACAGACCACGCTGCTGGGCGTGGAGGAACAGCCACGTGGTCTGGGCCGGCGTCACCGGCTGCGGATCGAAGACGGCCGGGATCACCTTGGCCACCTGGTCGGCCTGGGATCGGCGCCGTTCGAGCTCGGCATCGGACACCGACGCGCGGGGCATCCCGGCGGCGTCGCGGAGGTTGTTGAGCGCGGCCCGCAGCGGTTCGGCCAGCCGCTGCGCCCGATGATCGCTGAGCGGCACCCACAGCCACAGCGCCCGCTGGCCCGGCCCGATCTCGGCCAGGCTGTCCAGCGTGGCAGCACACTCGGCCGCCCAGTCCGGATGCGCGTTGACGTCGACCCCGAGGAGTACCCGCTCGACAACCGCATGTGGATCGAGGCCGGCTCGCGTACCCAGCCACAGCGACTCGCCCATCAGGCCGCGCATGAGCGCCTGGTGCAAAGTACGGATCTCGCGCTTGTGCTTGATCGGCCGATGACCGTACGACAGCCCGGTCAGCCGCCAACCGGCCCAGACCGCGCCGTGCCGGGACCAGATCAGGTTTCCGGACAGGGTTGAGATGGCCGACCGCATCGGGTCACCTCCGGTTCGCCAACAGGGCTTGGACGCTTGTGAGTTCGACGGGCCGCCGAGCCGACGGCGTTGATCCGTCACTTGTGCCGCGACGATCCGCCGACTCACTACGGGACCTTGGTCGCGACGGCGCGGATCGTCGGAGCACAAGTGACGGATCAACTCGGTACGACCGCGGGTCCACAAGAAACTTGTGGCGGAGTTGGTAGGGGCTGCGGAGGCGGACTGGGACGCCGTCGACTCGGCCGTCGGTCGGGGCGCCGAAGCAGCGGATCCAGCCGGCTGCGATCAGCATCGGGTTGCGGGCGTCGTGTGGAATCCAGCGGGCCGCCCAGCCGACCGCGATCGGCAGGCCGAGCAGCAGGATGGCGTTCATGAAGTCGCCGAACTGACCCCACATGTCGCGGGTGAAGTACAGCCCGGCCAGGGTGGCGAACCAGGCGACCACCTGGGTCGACGTGTACGGCCCGCCCGGGAGCGGATCCCCGTTCATCCCGGCCTTGCCGATCAGGATCGGGAACCGGCGGGCATGGGTGTACCAGCGGACGACCTCGGTCTGGTCGCCAGCAGGGGTCAGCTCGGCAGCCACCGTGTTCACCGCCGCTATCGGACGGTCATGCCAGCGTCAGGGGCGCTGTCGATCTCGGCACCGACGTTGCCCTGCAGATCATCCATGTTGTGGACGCCGGCCAGCACGATCGCGCCCAGGATGATCGCGGCCAGAGTCGCACCCCAGGAGCCCTTGGTCCGGGCGTACACGAAGCCGACCATCCCGGCGACGAACACCCAGACCGCCAGCAGGATCAGGATCCGGAACTCCCGCAGCTTGCGCGAGGTCCAGTCGATCAGGCCGTCGTTGGGCGCCGCCTGCACCGGGGCCGACTGCGACAGATCATGGATGACCGAGGTCGTCAGATGCGCCGACCAGCCCGTCAGCCCGAACAGGTTCATCGAGCCGGCGGCCTGGCCTACCAGGTCAATAATCATTGCTCCTCCTCCACGGGTGAGCCGTCGCTCGACGACCCGCCTGTCACGTCCCCGGATCCGTCCTCGAGATGAGGGGACGCCTCGACTTCGGTGACCTCCCACCGGCCGTCCCGTCCGGTCAGGACCAGCGCGTACTGGACCGTGATCCCGGAGGCGTCGGTGGTCGTACTCAGGCCGACGGCGGTCACCAGCACCGCCAGCTGTTGTCCGTCGGCGGGCGTTCTCGCCGGCTCGGCCCCGGCCTCGGCCTGGGTCGCGATCTGGTTGATCCGGACCTGGGCGAACGGGACCGGCACCACCGACGCCACATGCGTACCCGGTGTCAGGTAGCGAGTGATGTCGTCGCCGCCCGCGAGCAGCGCTCCCATGAAGCCGGCGACGGTACGCCAGGCCGGATGGGTCGACGACAGGTCGCTCGGGTAGTTCAGGCTCGGCGTCTGGGCCATCGTCGGTGCCGCGATCGGCGCCGGCAGCGCGATCGCCGCGAGCTGACCGGCGTGGTCGACGACCGGGACGGCGAAGAAGCGGAGCACGCCCTGGTCGGAGCCGACCGGCGTCACAGTCGCCGCGACCGTCACCGACCACACGCCGCCGGACAGTTGCTCGATGTCGGCGACGGTGGCGTCGGTGGCCCGTGGCGCGACGGTCGGGAACTCGGCGCCGTCCGGGATCTCGACCATCCCGGACAGCCGCTGATCTGCGTTGTCGGCGTTCGACGTCAGCCAGGTCGTGACGAAGCGAGCAGCGAACTCCTGGGCAGCGGCCTGCTCGCCGCGGGTGTCGGCCACGGTGGTCTCGGAGGTCGGCGCGGATCCACTCGACGCGGCCGCGAGACCGACCACGACGCCGGCCGGACTCAGCACCAGGGCGAGGATGAGTCCGGCCGACGCGGCCTTCGTCTTGAGGTTGGAGCCGTTGGTCCACTGGCCGACCGGCGACTCGAACTCGTCCTCGGTCGCGTGCCGAGCCGACTGTCGCCTGCGCGGCCGGGGCAGCTTGGGCCGGCGGGATCGCCTGGTCGGCGCCGAGTCGCGGCGCATGAGGAGTGTCATGTGTCGGCCCCTCCGCCCTGGGTCGGCCGGTCGACCACGGCGAGATCGGGCCGGCGCCGGTTCAGCTCGTCCACCCGGGCCAGCAGGGCCGCGACGCCGTCCGAGGTCACCTGCTCGTACGCCGCGACCGCGTCGAAGGCATCCGAGGCCAGGTAGGCCCGCAACTCGCTGTACGTCTCCGCGTCGATCGGCTGCTCGCTGAGCCGGTCGACGAGCTCGAGGACCCGATGCCAGGCATCGGCCACGATTCGCTCAGCGTCGTTCGGCGCTGGTCCCGGCTGGCCTCTCGACATCGGCATCCCCTCCGCGACGGATCGGATTCGGTCCGCTTCGCCACGAACAGGCAGCCCGACCAGGCGGTTGTGACACGGGCAGGTCGGCGGGGACATGGCGGTCTCAAGCCACTACGCCAGCAGCGACCCGCCGGACGATGCGGGAGCAGCGCTGCCGTACAGCGGCTTCGGAGATGCCCAGCTCGTCGGCCAGCTCGGCGTACGGCACCGGCGACTCGACCAGGTGATGGCGCGCCACCAGGCGAGCGTCCTCCCGACTGATGACCTGCCGCCGTACCGCCGCCGCGAGCGCCTCGGTGGCCTCGACGAGCGGATCCGGCGCGGGCTCGGCGACCGCGTCGAACGCCGCCCCGAGCGTGACCGGATCGCAGGGGATCTCGCTCCGGCCGCACACCGCCTGGGTCCGCCGGTCCATCCGGCCGAAGGCCCGTGCCTCGCGCCGAAACAGCGTCCCGATCCGGGTCAGCAGGCGGCGCTTCACCAGCCGGGCATCGTCGACGGAGTACGTCGCGATCGCCTCGACCGCCGCGGCCAGCAGTGCGGAGGCCGCGTCAGTGGACTCGTCGAACGCCCTCGACAGGCGGGGCAGGAACTCGCGTACGGCTCGTCCGAGGACGGAGTGCAGCACCAGGCGGGCCGCCAGGTCGCGGCCCTCGTCGGCACCGTGCACGATCCGCAGCAGGGTCAGCAGGGCCGCGTCGCTGGACTCGTCGAAGCGATAGCAGGCCGCCTCGATGTCAGCCGGCGACTCGCAATCGGCCAGTGCGGGCCACCGCTGGGCCCAATGCCGCACCTGGGTCCCGGCCTGTGGAGACGCTTGCGTGTGGGCCCATTCGGCGTTCACCCGATCGAGGGCGTTTCGCTGGTCACCGGCGCTCATGCCGCCAGTCGAATCGGCCCACCCGGACACCGATCCGGACAGCCTGATAGCGGAAAGTGAAAGTTCCGCAACTCAGGGTGACCGCGTCGCCGTCACCGATGCCCGTCGTCGGCACTTGTCATGGCCCGTGCGCACTCCGCACGGGCTCGACGCCGTGCAGAGTGCGGACACACCACGAGAACGTGGTGTTCCGACGGGAGCGAATCAGAGGGCGAAGGCGTGCTGCCGGGTGACCAGCCGAGCCTCGGCCAGGCTGACCGCCTCACGTCGGAGGGCGGCCGCCAGGGTCTCGGCGGCCTGGACGAGAGGGTCCGCGGTGACCTCGTCGCCTGCCCGGGACAGGGTGGCCGGGTCGTACGGCACGTTGCTCCGGCTCGCCCGTTCGGCCGCTGTGGTCGTACCCGCCTTCTCGCGAAACGCCATCCCGGTCACGTCGAGCAGGTGCTCCTTGACGCCGAGCCGGCGGCCGAGCGGATAGATCGCGATCGCCTCGACGATCCCGGCGATGAGCATGCCTGCCGCATCTCCCGGATCCGAGGACTCGTGCAGGATGGGCCGCGCGTGTTGCCGCATCGCCGGCGGCAGCAGCGTCTGCAACAGAATCTCGGCGGCCAGCGGACTGCCCTCGTAGCGGCCGTTGACGATCCGCAGCAGGGCGGACAATGCCGCGTCGCTGAAGCTGTCGGAGAGCCGGCAGGCGGCCATCACGTCGGCAGGTGTCTCGCACCCGGCCAGCCCCACCCATCGATGGGACCACCGGCGTACCTGCTCGGTGGGGGTTGTCGTCGCGGCGGAAGAGGTGAGATCGGGGTTCGTCATATTCGAGGCCATGCGCTGGTTGACAACGTCCATGCAGGTCAACGCTGCCGTTCGAGCCGGACAGGGAGGCGGACAACGGACCCGGACACGGGCGAAAGCCGTCACGGACGGTGACATTCCGTGAGCCAAGCCGCGTCCGGGCGCGTCCCGGCGCGATTGTCGGGCGCGGACTAGGGTGCGGCCATGGCCGAAGAACCGAACGGCGTCACGTCGGTGACCACCAACTGGGGCGGGCGACTCGAGGTCCTGCAGAGCGGACCGCCGGACGGCTTTCCGCTGCTCTTCCACTCCGGCACGCCCAGTGGCGCCGCGCCCTTCCCGCTGCTCGACGACGCCGCGACCCGACATGGCCTGCGGGTGGTCACGTACTCACGACCCGGGTACGGCAGCTCGGACCCTCGCCCTTCGCCGGGCACGATGGCCGACGACTTCACCGACGCCATCACGGTGCTCGATGCGCTGGAGCTCGGTGACTTCGTGACCATGGGCTGGTCCGGTGGCGGCCCAAGAGCACTGGCCTGCGCGGCACTCGCCCCGGGCCGATGCCGAGGCGCGGCGATCATCGCCGGCGTCGCACCGGTCGACGCCGAAGGGCTCGACTGGATGGACGGCATGGGTGCGGAGAACGTCGCCGAGTTCGGTGCAGCCCGTCGAGGGGCCGACGAACTGGAGGCCTGGCTGAACGAGAACGGTGCTCCGTTGTTCGGGGCGAGTGCCGGCGACCTGGCCGACGGCATGGGCGACCTGATTCCGCCGGCCGACCGAGCCGCGCTCGACGGTCCCGTCGGTGAGCACGTGGCGGCCAGC
>DATFRX010000126.1:0-3791 GCA_035262905.1 Nocardioidaceae bacterium | reverse complement strand
GTCGCGATCGCCATCGTCCAGGCAGTCGTCAGCGCCGCCGTGGTACGTCTCATCTGCCCCACCCTTCGTCCCCGAGCCCCGAGTGTCGGTGCAACTTCGCGCCAACACCCCGCCAAGACTGCAGTCTCGCACCAACACTCGGCGCTGGACGGAGCCGGGGGCGGACGGTCAGCCGATGTCGATGGTCGCCAGGCGTGGCACCGCCGAGAACACGACCCATAGCGACGCGCACGCCACTCCGATCGCGCCGACGACCAGCGCCGGGTAGGGGCCAGCCCGCGTGGCGATCAGCCCGCCGAGACCCGCACCGACAGGGATCGCGCCCCACGAGATCATCCGGTACGCCGCGTTGACTCGGCCGCGCAGATCGGCCGACACGGCCGTCTGGCGCAGGCTCACCCCGTGCACGTTGGCGATTCCGATGCCGATGCCCATGGTGAGGAACACCGCGCAGAGCAGGAGCAACGGCCGGTCGACCCGGTTGACGAGGACGGCGGCCACCGGCGCCAGGTTTCCGATGATCAGTGTCGTCAGCAGCACCCTGCCGTAGCCATACCGCCGGGTGACCCGGGGCCCGAACCAGGCACCGAGGAACGAGCCGGCGCCGCCCATCGTGAAGACCAGACCGACCGCGGCGGCGGAGAAGTCGAGATCGCGTACCAGGATCAGCATCAGTGCCAGGAAGAAGATCTCGCTGAAGACGTTGTACGTCGTCGACTCGCCGAGGAGCGGCCGGATGTACCGGTTACCAAGGGCGATCCGAAGGCCCTCGACGATCTCGCGACCGGAGCCGCTGGACTCGATCGCGGCCGCGTCTTCGGGCAACTCGGCCGGGACCTGAATCCGCCGGAGACTCAGGGCCGACACGAGGAAGCCGAGCGCGTTGGCGACGATGGCGACCGGGGCCGACACGGCCTGGACGAGCAGCCCGCCGAGCCCGCGACCGCCGATCTCGTTGGCCGCCTGGGTGGCCGTGATCTTGCCGTTGGCGTCGACCAGCATGGCCTTCGGCACCAGGCTGGGGAGCAGGGCGAAGTCCGCGACCTGATAGAGCACGGTGAGCGTCGCGGCGCAGAAGATCGTCGCGCACAACAGTTCGATGCTGGCGAATCCGGCCCACACCGAGATCGGGATGCCGGCAACCAGCACGAACCGGCCGAGGTCCGAGCCGACCATCATCCACAGCCGGGCCGAGCTTCGGCGGTCGACTAGCAGACCCAGCGGCAGCGTAGCCAACAGGAACGGCAGGAACTGCGCGAAGCGAACCGCGCTGAGCTCGGCCGCGTTCGCCGACAGGGTCACCAGGGCCAGCAGCGGCACCGCGATCTCGGCGATCTCGGTGCCGAGCGACGAGGCGCCCGAGCCGATCCACAGGCGCCGGAAGTTGGCATTCGCCCAAGCGCTCTCGTACGCCTCGGCCTGCGTAACCTGCGTCATGCTCAATAGGGTTATGCATAACCAGCGGCTGACGCAAGACGGTTATGCTGTGTCCATGCTTTCGACACCGGCCCCCGGAGCGCTCGAGGCCGTCCGTCAGTTCGTCAACACGCTGGACGTCGAGACCGGCGTGGATCAGATCGACGACCGGGACGGCCTGCGGGTCTGGCTGGTCGCGTACGAGCTCGTGTCCGACGCGACGCCGACTGCTCGCGATCTCCGGCGCGCGATCGACCTGCGCGAGGCGCTCCGCGAGGCCATGGCCGCCAACCACGATCGGTCCGACCTCCCGGCCGAGGTCCGGACGGTCCTCGACGCCGGTGCCAAGCACGCCGACCTGTCGGTGGAGTTCACGCCCGACCGCGGCTGGCGCACGACGGCGCGAGCTCGCGGCGTCGACGGTGCCCTCGGCGAACTGCTCAGCGCCGTGGTCGAAGCCATGGCCGACGGCAGTTGGCGACGCCTCAAGGTCTGTGCCGACGACCAGTGCCGCTGGGCGTTCTACGACACGTCCCGGGCCGTCACAGGCAAGTGGTGCTCGATGCAGGTCTGCGGCAATCGGGCCAAGCAGCAGGCCTGGCGTGAGCGTCAGCGTTGAGCGCGACGCCGCTGGACGACCCACCGCCCGGCGAGCCCGACCGCGAACATCCCTATCCCGATCGCGACCGCACTGGGCGGGAGCGTGACGGCGAGGACGGCGCAGCCGGCCAGGCCGAGGACGTTCCAGCCGCGTGACCAGCGCCGCTGCTCGGTCGGCTGGGTGTACGCCGACGCGTTCGCGATCGCGTAGTAGGTCAGGACGCCGAACGACGAGAAGCCGATGACGCCGCGCAGGTCGACCGTCAGGACCAGGACGCCGACGACAGCGGCGACGGCGAGCTCGGCATGGTGCGGGACCCGAAACCGCGGATGTACGGCGTCGAGCACTCGTGGCAGGTCGCCCTCTCGCGCCATTGCGAGACTGGTCCGGCCGACTCCGGCGATGAGTACGAGCAGCGCACCGAGACTTGCGACCGCGGCCCCGACTCGTACCACCGGCTCCGCCCACGCCGCTCCGGCGACGTCGACCGCAGTCGCCAACGGCGCGGTCGAGTCGGCGATCGCCTCCGGCCCGCTGGCCAGCAGCACGCTGACGCCGACCGCGACGTAGACCGCCACGACGATGGCCAACGCGATCAGGATGGCCCGTGGGATCGCGCGGGCCGGATCGCGGATCTCCTCGCCGAGCGTGGCGATCCGGGCGTAGCCAGCGAAGGCGAAGAACAGCAGCCCGGCCGCCTGCAGGACGTCGTACGGCCCGGCGCTGGCCCAGCCGTCGAGGTGATCGGACGTCGTCGATCCCCCGGTCAGCGCCAGCACGACGACGAGTCCGAGGACGGCCAGCGTCGCCACGACGAGGACCCGGGTGAGCAAGGCGGTCTTGCCGACGCCGCGGTAGTTCGCCGCCGTCAGCACGAGCACCGCCGCGAGGCCGAGCAGCCGCTGCGCCCACTGCGGTCCGTCGATCGCGTACGCCCCGAAGGTCAGTGCCATCGCGGCACAGGACGCGGTCTTGCCGATCACGAAGCCCCATCCGGCGACGAAGCCCCAAGTTGGGCCGAGCCGCTCGCGGCCGTAGACGTAGGTGCCGCCAGAGACTGGGTAGACCGCGGCGAGCTGCGCCGAGGCGGCGGCGTTGCAGTAGGCGACGACGGCCGCGATGCCGAGGCCCACAAGCAGTCCGGATCCCGCGGCGGCCGCAGCCGGTCCGAACGCCGAGAACACGCCGGCGCCGAGCATCGCGCCGAGCCCGACCACGACGGCATCGGTCGTGGACAACCGCCGGGCCAGGGTCGGTGACTGCTCAGACATCGGTGGCACCGTACGCGACGACGGTGACGCGGAGGCGACGTTGGCTCACGCCAGTGCGGCGCGCAGCTCCTTCGCCGTCTGGATCGCCTCCTCCGGCGTGATCGCCTGCGATTCAAGCTCGCCGATGCGCGCAGTGCCGAGGGCGTCGCCGTCCCGCCACGGCACGAGCCAGACATGCAGATGCGGATGCGCCTTCATCGACGCCCAGGTGTAGACGCGCTCGGCGCCGACGACCCGATGGATCGCGCCGGTGAGCTTGCCGAGGACCACACCGAACGTCGCGGCCTCCTCCGGCGTCATCTCGGCTGCGTCGAGGAAGTGCCGCCGCGACTCGAGGATGACGACACCACGTGGTCCGTACGTCGGCGGCGCATGACCGGCAACCCACTGCGCGTCCTCGTAGACCCACCCACCCGGCGGCTCGTCCTCGCCGCGACTGTCCTGGCAGAACCAGCACGGATCGGTCGATGTGGTTGCCATCTCGGCTCCTCCCGACGATCCTT
>DATFRX010000125.1:0-3191 GCA_035262905.1 Nocardioidaceae bacterium | reverse complement strand
TCGCGCTTGAGCATCTCCGCGGCGTAGGTGAGCCCCTCCTCATGGTGGTGGGTCTGCTCCAGACTCCGCCACTCCTCACTCAGTACGTGTCCGGTGAGGTCCCCGATCGCGACGGAGACATGGCTATGGCCGAAATCGATCCCGCACACCAGCCCGGCACGGGACGCCAGCTGCACCGATGTCCCACGACGGCCACTGCCCGGCTCCACCTCGACCAGTCCGGCGGCCGCGAACTCGCGCACGATGCTGGACACCGTGGCCGGTGCCAGGCCGGTCGCGCGGGCGAGGTCGGCCTGGGTGAGACGTACCTCGGTGTCGGATTTGTGCTCGACCCGGCGCCGGCGCAGGACGTCGAGGACCCGGCGCTGGTTCGCCGCCCGAAGCGACGCGGTCGAGCCGGGGGCCGAGTCGGAGGGGGGCATGGGATGACTGTGAGGGAATCGACAACAACCGTCAAGCCATGTCGAAAAAACTGGCGCATAACGATTCTGACTCTCTTATGTGTTCAACTATTGACCACAAACCGGGGAGCCAGCACCCTCTTGCGAGGAACACATTGGCGTCCTGGCGCCACTGACGAGGGAGGAACCTTTGTCTTCACCATTCCGCCGTACCGCCGCCGTCGGCGTCGCGGTACTGCTCGGCGCCGCGATGCTCGCGGCCTGTGGTAGCGACGACAACAGCAGTAGCGACAACAGCTCCTCGAGCGAGGGCATCACGGCCGCCTGCAAGCTCGACAACCCGCCGACGAGTCAGGCGAAGGCGCCGCCGGAGACCTCGGTGGGCACGGCCAGCGGCAAGGTCGGCGTAATCCTGCCGGACACCACGTCCTCGACCCGCTACACGCTCTATGACGCTCCGCTGCTGACCAAGGCTCTGTCCGACGCCGGACTGACGCCTGACGTCCAGAACGCCCAGGGCGACAAGAACAAGTTCGCCTCGATCGCTCAGACCATGATCGGCGAAGGCGTGAAGGTTCTGATCATCGACTCCATCGACGCCGCGTCCGGCGCCGGTGTCGAGAAGCAGGCCGATGCCGCAGGGGTCAAGGTCATCGACTACGACCGCATCAACCTCGGCGGCACCGCGCCGTACTACGTCTCGTTCGACAACGAGGACGTCGGCCGGCTGCAGGCGCAGACCCTGATCGACTGCCTCAACCAGCAGGGCGTCGACAACCCGAACATCATCATGATGAACGGCGGCACGGACGTCGACAACAACGCGGTGCTGTTCCAGAAGGGCGCCCACGAGGTCCTCGACCCGCTGGTCGACCAGGGCAAGGCGACCATCACCCAAGAGGCCACGGTCAAGGGCTGGGACGTCGAGCAGGCCGCGCCGACCTTCCAGCAGGCGCTCACCGCAGCCGGCGGCACCGTTGACGGCGTCGTGGCAGCCAACGACGACATCGCCAACGCGGTCATCGGTGTGCTGAAGAACTCCGGTCTGAACGGCCACGTGGTCATCACCGGTCAGGACGCCGGAGTGGAGGGTGTTCAGAACATCGTCACCGGTCAGCAGAGCATGACGGTCTTCAAGGACGTCCAGCTCGAGGCCGCTGCCGCCTCGCAACTGGCCATCGTGCTGGCCCAGGGCAAGGACCCGGCGAGCGCCGGCCTGACCCTGAACCCGTTCGACGACCCGGAGGCGCCCGACCACAAGATCGACGCGCTGCTCCTGCCGGCCCAGGTCATCACCCAGGCCAACGTGCAGGACATCATCGACGCCGGTGCGCTCAAGGCCAGCGAGATCTGCAAGGGAATCGAGTCCGACTGCCAGAAGCTCGGCATCTCCTGACGCACGACACGATGGTGGACCGGGCCGGATCCCGGCTCGGTCCACCATTGCGTCGACCCGCCCCTCGACGGTAAAGGTGGACCTCGTGGCCGAACCGATGCTCTCCGCCCGCAAGCTCAACAAGAGCTTCGGTCCAGTTCATGTGCTGCATGACGTGGACTTCGACGTCTACCCCGGGGAAGTGACCGCGCTGGTCGGCGACAACGGCGCCGGCAAGTCGACCCTGGTCAAGTGCTTCGCGGGGATCAACAGCATCGACAGCGGCGAGATCCTCTTCGAGGGTCAACCCGTCACGATCCACGATCCCCGGGGCGCGACCGACCTGGGGATCGAGTTCGTCTACCAGGACCTCGCCCTGGCCGACAACCTCGACATCACGCAGAACATGTTCCTCGGTCGCGAGGACCGTCGGCTGAACGCGTTCCTGGCCGATGGTGAGATGGAGAAGAAGGCGCGCGAGACCCTGTCGGGTCTGTCGGTGCGTACCGTCTCGTCGGTGCGGCAGCTGGTCTCCCACCTGTCCGGTGGGCAGCGCCAGACCGTCGCGATCGCCAAGGCGGTCCTCTGGAACAGCAAGGTGGTCTTCCTGGACGAGCCCACCGCGGCCCTCGGCGTCGCCCAGACCCGTCAGGTCCTCGATCTGGTGCGCCGGCTGGCCGACCAGGGCCGCGGCGTGGTCCTGATCTCCCACAACATGAACGACGTCATGGAGGTGGCCGACCGCGTCTGCGCGCTCTACCTCGGCCGGGTGGCCGCCGAGGTCCAGAGACGCGATACCAGTACGACGCAGATCGTCGAGCTCATCACGTCCGGACGCAGCGGTGACACCGGCCTGGCCCAGGCCACCGTTGACGAGAGCATCTAGGGGACGCCATGTCGACCAACATTCCCGACACCGCCGAGGAAACGAAGCCGGCCGACGACTCCCCCGGCGGCTTCTCGCTAGACGTCGAGGAACGGTCTATCGGCGATGCGATCCGCGGCTGGTTCAACCGGCTGCGGTCCGGTGACCCCGGTGCCCTGCCGTCGGTGCTCGGCCTGGTCGTCCTGACCATCATCTTC
Organism: Nocardioidaceae bacterium; assembly: GCA_035262905.1. GTDB lineage: Bacteria > Actinomycetota > Actinomycetes > Propionibacteriales > Nocardioidaceae > DATFRX01. Next base: position 332 of record DATFRX010000125.1, on the reverse strand, counting down.
ACCCAGGTCAGCGACTCGTTCCTGTCGAAGTACAACATCGGGAACATCCCCGGCCAGGGCCTCTACATCGCCATCATCGCCATGGGTCTGGTCTTCGTCCTCCTCCTCGGGGAGATCGACCTGTCGGCCGGGACCGCCGGCGGCACCTGCGCGGCCATCGCCGCCCAGGCGGTGTTCTCCGGCAACCTGCATCAGGCGCTTCCAGGCGGGCTGTACTGGGGTCTGGTGGTCGGTCTCGTGATCTCCATCGGGCTCGCCGTCTGGCTCAAGGCCTGGACCGGAGCGGCCGTGATCGCGCTCGGCTTGATCCTGGTCGCGACCAACCTCACGCA
>DATFRX010000124.1:0-5079 GCA_035262905.1 Nocardioidaceae bacterium | reverse complement strand
CACCCCGGCACCGGGCAGCCGGTCGGCCCGGACGATCTGGCGCCGCTGTTCCCGATGGCGCTGATCGCCCAAGAGGTCACGACCGACCGCTACGTCAACATCCCAGAAGAGGTCCTCGAGGTCTACCGGCTCTGGCGGCCGTCGCCGCTGTATCGGGCCCGTCGCCTCGAGAAGGCGCTCGGCACGCCGGCCCGGATCTACTACAAGTACGAAGGCGTCAGCCCGGTCGGCTCGCACAAGCCCAACACGGCCGTTCCGCAGGCCTACTACAACGCGGCCGAAGGCGTCACCAAACTCACCACGGAGACCGGCGCCGGGCAGTGGGGCAGCGCCTTGGCCTTCGCCTGCGCGACGTACGGCCTGGACTGCGAGGTGTGGCAGGTCCGGGCGTCGTACAACCAGAAGCCCTATCGCAAGATCATGATGGAGACGTTCGGCGCGACCGTACATCCGAGCCCGTCGGACCTCACGCAGTCGGGCCGGGCGGTGCTCGCCGAGCATCCGGACTCGACCGGCAGCCTCGGCATCGCGATCAGCGAGGCGGTCGAGATGGCGGCCGCCGATCCGAACGCGCGATACGCCCTCGGCAGCGTGCTCAACCACGTGCTGATGCACCAGACGGTCATCGGCGAGGAGGCGCTCAAGCAGTTCGAGTTGGCCGGCGACCAGCCGGACGTCGTGGTCGGATGCACCGGCGGCGGGTCGAACTTCGGCGGGCTGACCTTCCCGTTCCTGCGCGAGAAGCTGGCCGGCCGGATGGATCCGGTGATCCGCGCGGTCGAGCCGGCCGCCTGCCCCTCGCTGACCCGCGGCCGCTACGCGTACGACTTCGGTGACACCGCCGGACTCACGCCGCTGCTCAAGATGCACACGCTCGGGCACGAGTTCATCCCGGACCCGATCCACGCCGGCGGACTGCGCTACCACGGCATGTCGCCGCTGATGTCGCATGTCTACGAGCTCGGCCTGGTCGAGGCGATCGCGGTCGGGCAACAGGAGTGCTTCGCGGCCGGGGTTCGGTTCGCCCGTGCCGAGGGCATCATCCCGGCGCCGGAGCCGACGCACGCGCTGGCGGCCTGTGTCCAGGAGGCACTGCGGTGCAAGGAGACCGGCGAGGAGAAGGTGATCCTCACGGCGCTGTGCGGGCATGCGCATCTCGACCTGCCGGCGTACGCGTCCTACCTCGCGGGCGACATGGTCGACAACGAGCTGTCCGACGCGGATCTGGAGGAGTCGCTGGCCGGCATCCCGTCGACGGCGTCCTGACGGTCACGCGATGCGGGTGTGGCTGCCGTGGGACCGACCGGCGGAGTTCCTCGGTGAGCTGCCGGAGGGCGTCGAGGTCGACGTGTTCCACTCGTACTCCACGAAGGAGCCGGATTCCCTCGCAGAGGTGGAGTTCTACGTCCCGGACTACATGGCGCGCAACCCTCGGGTCATCGAGGTGATCCGGGACATGCCGTCGCTTCGGGTAGTCCAGACCCAGACGGCGGGCTACGAGAACTTCCTGCCCTACGTGCCCGACGGCGTGACCCTGTGCAACGCGCACGGGGTCCACGACGCGTCGACGGCCGAGCTCGCGATGACGCTGATCCTCGCGTCGTACCGCCGGATCCCGTCGGCCGTCCGGGCGCAGGACCGTGGTGAGTGGCGCTCGTACGAGACCTACGACGACTCGCTGGCGGACCGTACCGTGCTGATCGTGGGCTACGGCTCGATCGGACAGACCCTTGAGCGCCGACTCATGCCGTTCGAGTGCGAGGTGCTTCGGGTGGCCCGGGCTGAGCGCCCCGGCGTGGCGCCGGTGGAGCGGCTGCCCGAGCTGCTGCCGCAGGCCGACGTCGTCGTCCTCATGACACCGGCGACTTCGGAGACCACGCGGATGGTCGACGCCGACTTCCTGGACCGAATGAAGGACGGTGCGCTGCTGGTCAACGTCTCGCGTGGCGTGGTCGTCGACACCGATTCGCTCGTGGCCGAGCTCCAGTCGGGGCGGCTACGGGCCGGGTTGGACGTGACCGATCCGGAGCCGTTGCCGCCGGGCCATCCGCTCTGGAGCGCGCCGAACCTGCTGATCACCCCGCATCGCGGCGGCGCGTCGACCGCGTTCTCGCCCCGGATCGCCGCGCTCGTACGCGATCAGCTGACTCGCTACGTCGCGGGCGAGCCGCTGGCCAACGTCGTCGCCGGGCCGGCCCGCTGACGCTTCGACACCGCCGCCTCAGTCGGCGGGCCGATCCCTGCGCTCGTCCGCCATCCGGGCGATTCGCATACCTTCCCGTCCGGTCCGGGTGAGGAAGTACACGCCGATCGCGAAGCAGATCCAGAGCACACCGATTCCGGCGAGCAGCACGGCGATACCGATCAGGGTCTCCATGGCACGAATCCTGAGGGCTTGGGGTAGCGATGGCAACCCGAATCCCGCAAGATCCATCGCGTGTCCAGAATCGGCTATCGGCTCCGACCACAGGGCGAAGCCGAACCCTGGAGGAGAGGACCGATGAAGTACATGATCATGATGTTCGGCGGCGCAGGCGCCAGCATGGAAGGACGGTCGCCCGAGTGGATCAGCGGCATGCACGCGCTGATGATGGGCCTCGATGCGCAACTCCGCGAGTCCGGCGAACTCGTCGACAGCCGCAAGCTGGCCGATCCCACGCAAGCGAAGACAGTGCGCTTCGTCGACTCCAAGGCGGCTCCGACCGATGGGCCGTTCGCCGAGATCAAGGAGTCGCTGGCCGGCTACTGGATCATCGAGGCCACTGAGGAACGAGCGCTCGAGGTCGCGGCCCAGTGTGTCGACTACATCGAGTACCCGATGGAGGTTCGGCCGATCATGGACGAGCAGCCGCCGCCGTCCTGATGTCGCCGGATCGGCAGCGAGCGCGAGCGCGATGAGCGGGCCGGATGACCCGGTCGACGAGCTGCTGCGTGAGCTCGCACCACAGGTCCTCGCCACCCTCGTACGACGGCACGGCCAGCTCGATGCGTGCGAGGACGCGACCCAGGAGGCGCTGCTTGCGGCCGTCACGCAATGGCCGAAGGAGGGTGTGCCGACGCGGCCACGGGCCTGGCTCCTCACGGTCGCTCGCCGATCCCTGATCGACCACTGGCGAAGCGACAGCGCTCGTCGGCAGCGGGAGGAGCGTGCCGCTGAGGCCGACACACCCCTCGTACCGTCGGACATCGACGAGCAGCCGCCGGACCGCGACGACACGCTGGCCCTGCTGTTCATGTGCTGTCATCCGGACCTGTCGCCATCGGCGCAGGTCGCCCTGACGCTTCGGGCCGTCGGCGGTCTGACCACGAGGGAGATCGCGGCGGCGTACTTCGTACCTGAGGCCACGATGGCCAAGCGGATCACGAGGGCGAAGCAGGGGATCGTCCAGTCGGGCGCGAGATTCGACCTACCACCTGCCGACGAGCTCGCCGAGCGGCTCGACGTCGTGCTCAGCGTGCTCTATCTGGTATTCAACGAGGGCTACACGGCAACGTCCGGACCCGAGCTGCATCGGGTCGACCTGACCTCCGAGGCGATCAGGCTGGTCCGGCTGCTGCATCGGCTCATGCCGGCCGACGGGGAGGTGACCGGGCTCCTCGCGCTGATGCTGCTCACCGACGCACGGCGACCGGCGCGCACCAACCCGGACGGCTCGCTGGTACCGCTGGAGGACCAGGACCGATCTCGGTGGGACGTCGCCGCGATCCGGGAGGGGCTCTCCCTGCTCGCCGACACGCTCGGCCGCTTCCCGGTGGGTCAGTACCAGGTGCAGGCTGCGATCGCCGCGGTCCATGACGAAGCCCCCACCGCCGACGCCACCGACTGGCCTCAGATCCTGGCCCTCTACGACACGCTGGAACGCATCGCGCCGAGCCCGATGGTCACCCTCAGCCGGGCCGTCGCACTCGCGAACGTACGCGGACCGCGAGCCGGCTTGGCCCTCCTCGGCACCCTCGACCGGGACGACTCGGCGGTACGGTCGCACCGACTCGACGCCGTACGCGGCCATCTGCTCGAGCGAGCCGGCGACCTGGCACTGGCGCGCGACGCGTACCTGCGGGCCGCCCGGGCCACCGAGAGTCTGCCCGAGCAGCGCTACCTCCAGCTGCGCGCGTCACGACTGCGCACTGACCGACGCGAATAGCCTCAGCTCAAGCTGGCTGGACGTTCCGGTTGTGGTGGAAGACGTTGTCCGGGTCGTACTTGGCCTTGATCTCCGCAAGGCGCTGGTACACGTCGTCGCCGTAGGCCTCGCGAACCCGATCGGTCTCGTCGGAGTCCAGGAAGTTGACGTAGACGCTGTCGGCACGGTGCGGTTCAAGGGCTTGCAAGAACCCCTGCGCCCAGGCGACCTCGGCGGTTGCGAGCTCACCGGACTCCTCGGGGAGCCACACGCCGTCAATGATGATGTTGTGGGCGACGTCGCGACCGGCGTAGGCGGTTGCGTCGTGCGGGACTCGGGCGACAGCGCCACCCAGGTGGAACATCGCCGCGTACGACCGTGGTGAGCCGGCCGCGTAGGCGTGGTCGGCGATGACGGCGATGGCGTCGTCGGACAGGCCGGCGAGGTCCGTGCCCTTCCAGTAGTAGTGCCAGCCGTGCCGGAAGGTGTCATCGAGGGCGCACTGGTGTTCGGCGTAGGGCATGGGTGCGATGAGGTCCACGAGCGGCCTGCCCAGACGGCGGAGGGTCCGCACTGCTCGCTCACCAGCCGCGATAGCGCCGGCGTAGCAGCAGTCGACGGCGATGGCCGGCCGCCAGTGCAGTTCGTCAGGGAAGGCCGACAGTGGCGGCACGGTGCCGAGCCGGACGACGGTGCCGAGCTCGTCGGGTGCTTCGGCAGCGAAGTCCCGGTAGAAGCGAAGCACGTCGGCGGTGTCCTCGGCGGCCCAGAACACCGGCCCTGCAAGCACGGTCGGCCCGACCGGGTGCAGTGCGAACCGGAACGTGGTGACGATCCCGAAGTTGCCGCCACCACCCCGCAGTGCCCAGAACAGCTCTGGGTGCTCGTCGGCGGATGCCCAGACGATGTTGCCCTCGGCGGTGACGACTTCGGCTGCCAGCAGGTTGTCGACGGC
>DATFRX010000123.1:0-6873 GCA_035262905.1 Nocardioidaceae bacterium | reverse complement strand
AAGAGCGAGGACGACCTGCTCGAGCAGACGCCTCCTCCCCAGATGCGCGCGACGTTGGCGGCGATCCGTCATCTCGAGGACGCGGTGCTCGGAGCCACCTGGACCGCGGGGATCGTGCTGCGATACGGCGTTTTCTACGGTCCAGGGACGTCGCTGGCGCCGGGCGAAGATCAGTTCGAACTGGTTCGCAAGCACAAGTTCCCGCTGGTGGGCGACGGTGGAGGCGTATGGTCGTTTGTTCACGTCGCTGACGCGGCCGAAGCGACGGTGGCCGCCGTCGAGCACGCCCGGCGCGGTGCCTACAACGTGGTCGACGACGACCCTGCGCCAGTCGATGAATGGCTACCTGTGCTGGCCGACAAGCTCGGAGCCAAGCGGCCGATGCGCGTTCCAAGGTTCGTCGGCCGGCTGCTCGCCGGAGAGCCCGCCGTCGTCATGATGACCGACGTCCGCGGTGCGTCCAACGCCAAGGCCAAGCGCGAGCTGTCATGGCACCCGGCGCACCCCAGCTGGCGCGAAGGACTCGTACCCGCGTAGGTGCCGGCCGTCTGTGCCTTCACGACGGCCATGGCGGACAGCTCGTCGACGCGACCGGAGGAAGCACATGCCCGACGCTGCCAACCCCACCAACACCGGGTACCGCTTCAACCCGTTCGACCTGACCACGGTGTGGCCCCACCGCGACTACCCGCTGATCCCGGTTGGGAGGATGACGCTGAACAGGAATCCGGAGAACTTCTTCGCAGAGATCGAGCAGGCGGCCTTCTCCCCGGGCAACACCGTCCCGGGGATCGGCCTGTCACCCGACAAGATGCTGCTCGGCCGCTCGTTCGCCTACAACGACGCACTCGGGCACCCCACGCCGGACGAGTCTTGGGCCGTCGACGGCGAGATGGTGCGCAGCGCCTACGAGCTGCACTCCGAGGATGACGACTTCAGCCAGCCCGGAATGCTCGTGCATCGACCCCGACGTCGGCAAGCGCGTCGCGGAGAAGGTCCGCGACGGCTGACCTCTCTTCCATGGACGCTTCGGCGACACCGTCGCCAACCTCATTGACCTCGTCGAGGCGTCGACGCACCACCCATGCGTCAAGCGCGCCTGGCTGGCGTTCCCGGTGCAGCGCTGGCACCTCGAGCAGCTGATCGCCGTACTTCGTCTCGCCGGTGGCCATGGTGCGCCGATAGCCCGTCCAGTGCCGGTCACGCTGGCGTTCCGGGATGATGAGATCGAGCGACTGCCCGACGGCCTCGCCGGTGGACCAGCCGAAGACGCGCTCAGCGGCGCTGTTCCAGAAGACGATGGTCCCGTCGGCATCGGCGATCACCACAGCATCGGCGAGGTCGCGGGCGAGGCCGGCGAGCAGGGCGTCGCTGACGGCGAGTGGCTGGTTGACCAGGTGAGCAAAGCAGGGCGTCTCGCCACCCTCGTTGGCGGATTCGCTGACGGCGGTCATCGCTCGGCGCGTCGACCGCGCAGAGTGAGCGTGCCCCCCTCGCCTTCGGCGTCGTCGCCGGCGACGCGGATCCTCAGCCGGCATCCGGCCTTGCGGGGGTCGTAGGCGACGAGCTCCGTGACCGCGACGGTGTCGTCGGTGAGGCCCTCGGCGATGCCGAGGTGCAGGGCGCAAACGGTTTGACGGTCGGCGAGCGCGACCGAAGCGAACCGGCAGTTGTGGAGCACGATCTCGGCGCCGCCACGGACCGGCCGGACCTCGGGTTCGAAGCCCTGGCGGGCCATGGCGGCGCTGATGTCCGCGACCACGTCGCCTGACGGCGACGGCACCCGGAACAGGTCCGCGGCGCGGCGGCCGACCTCCTCGGCGTCGTCGCCAGTACGGATGATCTCGACGAGGAGGCGGCTTAGCCGCTCGTAGGGGCCGCTGGGGGACCACTGGCCCTCGACCGCAGGGTTCGGTTCGTACACGAGGCGGGGCCGGCCGCGGCCAGCACCCTGCACCTTCGACTCGAGGACCAGCCCCGCGGCGAGCAGCTTGGCGAGGTGCTGGCGGATGGCGTTGTGGTTGAACGGGAACTGCTCGTTGAGCTCGGCGATGCCCACCGGACGGCCGGCGTCGGCGATGTGGCGGTAGATGGCGTGGCGCGTCGGATCGCCGAGCGCCCTCGCTTGTTCTTGCAGCGTCGTGGTTGTCATGGCTGCCTCGATCGCGCCGTGGTCCCGGTGCCCAGTGTGCCCCGGCACACAGAGCACCGTCGCTCAGCGGTTCGGTTGTGGGGTGAGCCGGAGGTACGGCTTGATCGTGGTGAACCCCTTGGGGAACCGCTGCTCGGCGTCCTCGTCGGAGACGGCGGGTGAGATGATGACCTCGTCGCCGTCGTTCCAATTGACCGGCGTCGACACGCTGTGCCCTGCGCTCAGCTGCAAGGCGTCGAGGCTGCGGACGATCTCGTCGACGTTGCGGCCGATCGCGGCGGGGTAGGTGAGGGTGAGCTTGACCCTCTTGTCCGGGCCGATGACGAACACCGTCCGGACGGTCGCGGAATCGAGCGCCTTGGGGTGGATCATCCCGTAGAGCTGCGCCACAGTGCGGTCCTCGTCGCCGATCAGCGGGAAGTTCAGCCCCAGGCCCTGGATCTCGGCGATGTCGGCGGACCAGTCCTTGTGTGACGCGACCGAGTCGACGCTCACGCCGATGAGCTTGGTGTCGCGGTCGTCGAACTCGTTCTTGCGCCGGGCGAACTCGCCGAGCTCGGTGGTGCACACCGGCGTGAAGTCGGCGGGGTGCGAGAACAGGATCCCCCAGCTATCGCCCAGGTACTGATGCAAGCTGACGGTTCCCTCGGTCGTCTCCGCGGTGAAGTCCGGCGCGGTGTCACCGAGCTGCAGTGTCATGTGGTGTCTCCTTGTCCGTGGTGGGTCGAGCGAGCGGACTGGGCGTCGAGGTGGCGGACGAGGGGCACGGTTCCGCCCATCATGAAGCCGAAGCCGCCACCTCCCCAGATCCCGACGAAAACACCGAGGCCGAGCGATGGAACGAGGCCGAGTCCGGCGACCGTCCCGCTGACGGTGATGGCGATCGCGGCGGCGAAGAAGCCGACGACGTACCCGATCATCGCCGTGTGCCCGACGTTCGGCATGTCCGCATCGGGCGTCGCATCTCTCTCAGTCATCGGGCGCGCCCCTCTTAAGATCCAATACTCTAGTAGATACTAGAAATATAGAGGGATGGCAAGAGATTCGGACGGCTCGCCGAACACCGGCGCCAGGAGGTCGTCGAAGACGATCTCGCGGTTGAGGGTGGTTTCCGTCCGTGCCTCGCGGTGACCGGGGCTGACCCCGCCGTAGGCCGAAGCGGCGTCGATGTCGTCGCAGCAGCCTCCGAGAGCGGCACCGGTCAGGTGGGAGGTCACGCACGAGACGCCTTGCGGTTCCGGGTCTACTTCGGCCCCGGACGTCGCGGCGTGTACGCCGTCGGGACCATGACCACGGGAAGATGCTTGAGGTGCACCAGCTGCAACGGGACGCGGACCAGGCGACGCTGGAGGACTCTCCCGAGGTCCCGTGCGCCGACGACTATCAGTCCCGCGGCCGCGTCTTCGGCTGCCTCTGCGAGCGCTGCCGCGGGGTGCGTGCCCTCGACCACCCGCGTCCGGACGGTCACGCCGGCTGCATGCAGAGGGCCGGTCCACTCGTCGCTGATCGCATCCTCCGCGATCGCACGCAGGTGCTCGGCGGCCTCCCTCTCGAATCCCCACTGTGGCTGGGGTTCGAACACGCACACCGCGAGCACCTCGGCGTCCAAGGCCGCTGCGATTCCGGCGCACCATTCGACGGCGGCCGCACTTCCCGCCGACCCGTCGACTCCGACGACGATGCGCTCGACGGGGGCGGTCGCGCCCGCGATGGGGATGATGGCGAGGGGCCGCTGGACGTGTTGGGCGAGGTGGTGCGCCAAGCTTCCTATGTGGAGGCCAGGCGAGCGGCCGGTGCCACGAGTCCCGACGACCAGCAGGTCGGCGTCCTCGGCTTCGGTGGCGTCCAGCAGGCCGTCGGGAGCGCCGGTGAGTTCGAGGGCCCGATACCTAACAGGACCTGCCTGGAGTGGCTCGGACCACTCCCTCTGGAGCCGACCTTCCGCGGCGGCGAAGAGCTTGTCGTAGTCGTCGGGTGCGAGTTCCGCCTGCACCGGCTCGAAGACGTTGGCGACCACGATCTCGCCACCGATGCGTCCTGCGAGTCGCGCGGCCCACTCGAGGGCCGCGACGGCGGCTCGGGAGCCGTCGATGCCGACCAAGAACGTGGTACGGGCGTCGAGGTCGCCGGACCGAAGCTCATGCGCCTCGGAGGGTGGCACAGGGGGTCCGGTCGCGAGCCGCTCGGTCGGTAGGTCACCGGACACCGGCGTGCGTTCGAGTGCCCGAACGTCGGCGCCTTCGGTGTCCGACAGCGGTTGCCAGGCCGGAGGTGCAATCTCGGGGGCCGGACGGCTCGACGCAGACCGTCGACGTCGGCTCACCGTCGAGGTTGCTAGCGCGGCTGCGAGGCCGTCCGCCAGGCTCGAGCGCTCGATCGGATCGAGGTGGGCGCGCAGGACCTCGAGGATCTCGTCGTCGAGGTCAGCGTGCGCTTGCATCTCAACCGCGATGTCGTGGAGCACCTGAACAGGGTTGAGAGGGTCCAGCTTGGCGGTGAGGCGTGAGAGCGTTCGCTCCTGGGCTTCGGCGGCGTCAGCTAGCACATCGCCCTCACCGTCACTGACCCGACGAGCCATCGGGTAGAGGACGCGCTGGGTGACGTCGATGTGCGTGCGGACGGCGACGACGACGTCCGCGATGCGGCGCTCGACGTCCTTCACGTCAGCGGCTACGGCGAGCTGGATCAGCCGGTCGATCGTGTCGTGAGCTTCATCGACGATCTCGAGCGGGTGGTCAGCTGTCAGGCTGGCGCGCCAATCCGGCCACTCGCGAGATCGGACATGGGCGTCGATCCGGACCGGGGTGTTGCCGAGACGTGCTGCCGGTGCAGCACCGGAATCGGCATCGTACGACCAGTCAGGCTGCTTGGATGGTTGTCTGGAGTCGATGAGGGCTCGTCCGCCGACGAGCTCGACGATCGGTGCGATCATCACGGGCTCGATCGCGGTGTGGCGGGACCGGCGCGAGCGCGCAATGGCCGCATTCGGGAAGAGCTCCAGCAGGCTCCCGGCGACGGAGGCCTGTTGCTGTGCGAGGTTGCACCGGGCTCCGTTCGTGACGGTGCTGATCCTGTGCCGGAGGGCGTCGAGATCGGGAGCCGTCGATCCGCCGCCCAGGGACCGATGGAGCTGTTCGGCGATGAAGAGCCCGTCGATCTTGCACGGTTCGCATTGTCCGCACGACTCGACGGCGAGGAATCGAGACACCCCGGCGGCGATCGCGCCCGGCTCGGTGGTGTCGTCGAAGACGATGAAGCCGGCGGAGCCGAGACCGGACCCTGCGTCGCGCATCGCCTCGTAGGTGAGCGGCGTGTCCAGGAGGCGGGCCGGGACGAGCGGGTTCGCCGTGCCGGCCAGGACCACCTCGATGCGGCGGCCTGCTCTCGGTCCCCACCCGATCAGGTCGATCACGTCTCGAAGCGTGGAGCCCATCGCGACCTCGCCGACACCACTGCGGCGCGTCGCTCCGCTCACCGTGCAGACGATGGTCCCTGGTGAGGCCTCGGTGCCGTGCTCGCGGAACCATTCCGGCCCGCGGTCGACGATGAGCGGGACGTTGGCCAGCGTCTCCACGTTGTCCACCAGGGCCGGAGCGCCCGCAGAGCCTCCGATCGATGCCAGCCTCGCTCCGACGGCGGACCGGGTGTCGTCCTCCTGCAGCCCTCGGCGGTAGGGCGGGGCGACGCGTGGAAAGGGCTGGCGCCCTTCGACCACCTCGAGGAGCGCGGTCTCCTCACCGAACAAGTAGGAGCTCGGTCCGAGAACCAGTTCGATGTCGAGGTCGTCGAGCCATCCTGAGGCCCGCATCTGTCCGATTGCGACTTTCAGTCGCTCGATCTCGCGACCGAACGTCGCCTTGATGCCGACGCGGACCCGGTCGGTCTCCATGGCGATGGCAGCGACGATCGCGCCCTCGAGCACGCGGTAGGGGTTGGTGCGCAGCAGCGCGCGGTCCTTGAAGGTCCCGGGCTCGCCCTCTGCAGCGTTGACGACCACGGTGGTCGGTTCACCCGGGCTCCGGGAGGCCGCGACCGTCCGCCACTTGGCGCCGGTCGGGAAGCCTGCACCGCCACGACCACGGAGGCCGGAGGAGCTCAACAGCCCGATGACCTCCTCAGCTGACGATTCGCGGGCAGAGCGGAGCGCGGCCCCGCCCCCGATCGCGGTGTAGTCATCAAGCGACCCGACCGGTTCCCTGTCGAGCACTCGCCAGATCAGTGCCAAGGCCAACCTCCTGAGCGCCTACAGATCACGTGAGCCGGCGGCGCCGTCCTTACCCATAGTTCTAGCAGTGACTAGAAGTAATAGCGACCGCCGACGATCGATGTCTTGAATCGACACCGCTGCGGACGAATGTGTGTCCGGTTCCCCCAGTGGCCTGCCCGCGAGCGCATGGCACGGTTGGCGGTGCCACCCGGCGTGCGGGTGCGCATCCGGTGCAGGCCGACAGGAGGAACCATGGCGACGGCTTTCGTTGAGGCGTCCATCGAGGACCCGGTGCTCGACGCCGAGGTGGTTGACCGCCTCCGTCAGAAGCTCGTCGAGCAACGATCGGTGCAACTCGGCCTCGCGTCCGAGTCGGACGCGACGGCTGTCGAGCTCGGCGGGCACGGCAGCGCCGAGAGCATCGTGGGCCGCGAGCTGGCGGGAGCGTCAGCAGCTCGGGCCCGGCAGCTGATCCAGGAGATCGACGTGGCGCTGGGCCGCATGGATCGAGGTA
>DATFRX010000122.1:0-7635 GCA_035262905.1 Nocardioidaceae bacterium | reverse complement strand
CGGGGCACCCACTCCGGCGCGTGCGAGGGCAGTTGCTTGTGCCAAAAGCCCTTGGTGTCGGCGCCGTTGGGGAAGCGGTGCATGTTCATGGCGCGGCCGGCCAGGTACGGCAGGATCGTCGGCGCGATCCGGGCGGCGTAGGCGATCAGCTCGCGCTTGGTCACCGGCCGCTCCCGCTTGCGGGCCGGGAACAGCAGCTTGTCGAGGTTCGTGAGCTTCAGCGAGCGGCCGTAGACCTGCCAGGTGCCGCCGTCGCCCAGGTCCTCGAGGGCGTCGAGCGCGTCGTCGGCCAGCTCCGGCGTACGGACCGAGATGGCGGCTCGGGCGGCCGGCAGGTCCGAGCGCCACAGCCGATCGGGGTCGGCCTGGACCTCGTCGTTGGTACGCCCGGACAGCGCCGACTTCGGGTGCTCCTCCGGATCCCAGCCGGCCACCGCATCGTCGTCGTTCTTGTGGAGCAGCAGCCACTGCTCCTTGTCGCCGCCCTCACCGTCGCGTCGGATCAGCACGAGCCGACCCCGCAGCTTGCTGCCGAACATGTCCGCATGCAGCTCGCCGCCGGCCACCGACGCAGCGGGGTCGTCAGTGTCGTGCGGCTCCCAGGTGCCGATGTCCCACACGATGACGTCTCCGCCGCCGTACTCGCCGGAGGGGATCACGCCCTCGAAGTCGAGGTATTCGATCGGATGGTCCTCCACGTGGACGGCCATCCGGCGGGCCTTCGGATCGAGCGTCGGCCCCTTCGGCACCGCCCAGCTGACCAGGACCCCGTCGATCTCGAACCGAAGGTCGTAGTGCAGCCGACGGGCTCGATGCCGCTGGACGACGAACCGCGGCTTGTCTCCCGGCGGTACGGCCGCGTGCCCGGCGGGCTCGGGCGTACGCGCGAAGTCACGCTTGCGGTGGTACTCGGCCAGCTGCCCACCGTCGGCCCTGGCGCCGTCAGTACGTGGCTTGCGGCGTGCCGCCATCGTCGCCTCCGTTCGGCGGCTGTGCTCTTGTGGCCATTTTCGGCCAATCCGGGGACAGAGGCGAATGCCTTGCTCCCGACCCAGTCGCAGATCTTGCCGGTTCTCTGTCGGGTCGCGACGAAAGGGACGTCGGTCCCGATATGCGCGGGACCATCGGCACTGCTCCCGTTGGCTCGATCGCCGAAAGAGTGGCCGCCACACAGCCCAGGCCGATCGACAGACGCGACCCCGGATTGGGCGATACCACGGACTCGAAGCGCTAGGTGGGGGCTGCAATTGAGCTCGATTCGGATGAAGGCCGCAGTGACGGCGTGCGCCGCGACCCTCGTCATCGCCGCATCTGCGTGCGGCGACGACACAGCTGATACTGCCGACTCGGCCGCGCCCCAGGTCACCGAGACGACGCGTGTCGTGGCCGCGAAGAAGCGCGTCCCCCACGTCGAAGGCCTATCACTGGGTCAGGCGACCAAGCGGCTCCTCACCCGTGGATTCGTCGTCGGCGACATTTCGAAGCGGCCGTCGGCAAAGCTCCCGCGCACTGTCCTCGAACAGAGCCGCCGCCCCGGCTCCAAGGCGAAGCTCGGAGCGAGGGTCGCATTGGTGGTCGCCAAGCCGTTTCCCAGAGTGCCGGACACGGTCGGCGAAGGCAGACGTGCAGCTGGCCGTGAGCTGCGACTCGCTGGCTTCGACGTCGTCAAGACGAGACAGCGGACCGACTCCGCAAGTCCAGGCACAGTCATAGAACAATCGCCGACCGGCGGTACCAGGGCGAGGCCAGGAGCGACCGTGACGATCACCATCGCCAAGCAGCCGCCGCCCCCGCCTCCGCCGACGGTTCAAGAGGACAACTGCACCAGCGGCTACTCGCCATGCCTGCCGCCCGCCTCGGACTACGACTGCGCCGGCGGCAGTGGGGACGGACCCGCCTACGCCGACGGACCGATCGCCGTCACTGGCTCCGATCCGTACGGCCTCGACGACGACTCCGACGGCGTTGGCTGCGAGTGAATGCTCGATGCTCGGCTCCGCTCCTGCAAACGAAAAGCGAGGCGACCCACGCTCAGGGGCCGCCTCGCTCGTCGGTCTGCTCAGTGGTTGTGGCGGTAGCGCCGCACCGAGTGGGGAATACCGCCCCGCTCGCGCGGGCCGAGGCCGAGCCGGCTCGAACAGGCCGGCCAGGCGCCCCATCCCTGGTGGCGCAGGACGCGCTGGGCGATGATCACCTGCTGCACCCGGCGGGCCTTGTGCGGGAAGCGGGCGAACTTGCGGCCGCCGAACGCCCGCCAGGTCGACAACGAGAACTGCAGACCACCGAAGTAGCCGTTTCCGGTGTGGATGTGCCAGCGCCGGCTGGACTCACAGTTGGCCAGTCGGTTCCACGCGCGGTCGGACGCCCCATTGGCGGGTCCCATGACCAGGAGTGGAATCAGTAGGGCAATGCTGGTGATTCCGGCTACGAGTGCGCCGGTGAAGACCCGACGCACCCGCGTGCGGGCAGGGCAAAATGCCATGTGTGTCCTCCCTGCCGCCTGTGAGGTTAGCTGTCGGGTTCGGGCTGGAAGGTGCCCGGCCGCTGGTTCGCGACTTCACCCCAAGGAGGACTCGGTCCCGGTCGTGGACCGGGGCGCGTGTGCTCCGAAGTGGTTTCCCCACTCCCGCTCCGCGGCACCCGAAGGCGCCTTTCTGTCGTCCATGGGCGAGCGGGACTCGGCGTACCCAGATGAAGATGTCGGAAGCACGTTACGCGTCGGACATTCGGCGGCCAAAAGGTCGGCCCGACCTTCTGAATCGGATTGGTACGACTTGTCGCCTTGGGGTGACGACTGTCACATCGATGCGCTGAGTGCCGGTTGTATGGCGGTACGGACGATGCCCGAAGCGAGGGTCGGGCCGGGATCGAGGCGGCGCATCGTGGCCGACCTGCGACGAAGTCGAACGAGACCTCGGCGCCCGGTCGGCCACGACGGCGCTCTCGTCAGGTTCGGCGAGATCTAGTGATGCGACACCTGGAAGCAGGCGACGTCGTACTGCGAGACGGACTTCGGGTTGACTGAGTTCTGCGGCTGCTCACCGGCGTAGTGCGTGCCGGCGACGCCGTCTGGATTGAATGCCGAGCCCGGCGCCGAGGCGGCGTTGCCGGGAGTGTTCGGTGCGGTGTCCGATCCACAGGACTGGCTGGGCTGTCCGGTTCCGGCCGGGTTGCTCGCTGCCACGGCGGGCACCGAGAAGACTGCACTCGCGGCCAGGCCGACGACGCTGGCCGAGAGATAGAGAGACTTTCGAGCTCTGAGAATCACGTTGAGCTCCTTCCGATGTCGGATGAAGCCACCCCTACGTCTCTAGGTACGTACAACACAGGTCGCGAGTTTCCGCGTGGACAGGGTTTGTGGTGCGAATCAGGCTCGCACCGTCGCGGCCAGCGTTCGTTGCACCGCTGACCGCACGGCGTCCGGTGTCGGCTCGGCGAGCACCGCGGCGACGTGACCGTCCGGGCGGATCAGCCAGGCCTCGCCGGGTCGTGTCGCGAGTGCTGCCTCGACGGCTCCGTCGACGTCGATGTCGGCGAGTCGTACGACCTGGTGCGGCGCCGCGGTGCCTTCGCGCAGCGCGTCAGCGACCCCGTCCGGATCGACCCCCTCGGTGGTCAGCATCAGCAGCCCGTCGCGCACCAGCTGGCGGAGTCGGCCCACCTCGGGCCGGTGGGACATCGACACCGGTGCGTCGGGCACCAGCACCCCGGGGACGGTCGGGGGCGTCTCCCCCTTGGCCGGTCGGCCGGTGAACGTACGGGTCGGATCGGCCGTGGTGAGCGGCGAGTCGACGTACCAGAACGGCTCGGCGAACCGGCCCGAGTCGACCCTGGCCTGTGCCTTCGGATCGGCGACCGAGGCCTCAAGCACCTCACGCCGGGTCCGCCACTCGTCGTCGGTCTGCGGCACCAGGAAGCGCATCGTGGCGCTGGTGATCTCGATGTTGTCCAGCGCGGCGGCCATTCGCTCGTCGTGGTAGCTGTCGAGCAGCGCGTCCGGAGCCCAACCGTGCAGCACGAAGGCGAGCTTCCAGGCGGCGTTCTCAGCGTCGGGTACGCCGGAGTTCAGTCCGCGGGCCCCGAACGGCGCGACCAGGTGTGCACTGTCGCCGGCCAGCAGCACCCGTCCCACCCGCATCCGGTCCACGTGGCGGGTCTGGAACTGGTAGACCGACTGCCACACCACGTCGTACGGCCGGTCGCCGAGGATCTTGCGGATCCGGGCCTCGAGTGCGCCACTGGCCTGCTCGCCGTCGATGTCGAAGTCTGCCGGAACCTGCCAGTCGATCCGGTACGTCGAGTCCGGGCACGGATGGATGAGCACCTGCCGGTCCGGGTTCCAGGCCGGGTCGAAGTAGAAGCGCCGCTCGGTCTCCCACCCGGGCAGCTCGGCGCGAATGTCGCAGATCAGGAAGCGATCGTCGAAGGCGCGACCGTGGAACTCGACGCCGAGCTGCTGCCGGAGCCGGTCTCCCCTGCCTCCGAACGCCGCGACGACGTACGGCGCCCGCACCGTCGTGTCGCCCTCGGGCGTCGTGCACCGGACCGTCACGCCGGTGTCGTCCTGGGCGAGTTCGGTGACCTCGTGGCCGCCGCGCACCTCCACCAGCGGCTGGGCGGCGATCGCCTCGTCGAGGATCTGCTCGGTCCGCGACTGCGAGATGTTCACGAACGGCGGCAGCGGCGAGCGTCCCCGGTCGACGAACGACCAGGCGAACAGCTCCCGATCGCGATAGAAGGTGCGGGCCGTCGTCCAGGTGACGCCCTCGTCGGCGATCCGCTCGGCGCCGATGGCCGCCCAGACGTCCAGCACGTCGCGTTGCTGGCAGATCGACCTCGACCCGATCGCGGTCCGCTCCGGTCGCCGCTCGAGCAGCACGCTCCGGATCCCCCAGCGGGCCAGCAGCAACGCGGCGGTCTGCCCGACCGGGCCACCGCCGATCACCACGACCGGCGGCCCTTCGTACCTGGACATCTCAGTCGTCCTGCAGCTGGTCCCAGACCTCGCGATCGCGCTGGGCTGTCCAGATCCGCGGCCAGTCGACCCCGTCCAGCTCGTCCCACAGCCGAGAGACGTTGAACGGCATGCAGTGCTCGAAGATCGGCCACCTGCCGTACGTCGGCGCCAGCGTCTCGTGGGCGGACTCGAACGCCTCCTTCAGCTCACCGCCGCGAGCGTGCACGGCGCCGACCTGGTCGCGCATGACCACGAGGAAGTCGCGGGTCTGCTGAATCGCCGCGTCGACCGCGTCCCGCCCCTGCGACAGGGCACCCCGGCCGCCGATCAGGGTCTCGGCGCCAAGCGTCTGCACCCGGTCCAGCGTCGACGTCGACCAGTCGAGATGGAACGCGTCACCGGTATAGAGGGCGGCCTGCGCCTCGACCAGGTCACCGGCGAACAGGATGCGCGACCGCGGCAGCCAGGCCACGATGTCGCCGGCGGTGTGCCCGCGTCCGCAGTACTGCAGCACCAGGGGTCCGCGGTCGCCGCCCAGGTCGATGGTCAGCCGGTCGGAGAACGTCACGTCCGGCCAGGTCAGTCCGGGAATCGACTCCGGCTCGCGAAACAGCCGCGGCATCCGGGCGTACTCGCTGTCCCAGTCGTCCTTGCCCCGCTCGGCGATCAGCTTGCGAGTGTTCTCGTGTGTGACGATCACATCGGCGCCGAAGGCGGACGCGCCGAGCACCCGTACCGCGTGGTAGTGCGACAACACCAGGTATTTGACCGGCTTGTCGGAGTGCTCGCGCAGCTTCGCCAGCCACTCCCCCGCCGCCACCGGCGTCGCTCGCGCCTCGAACGCTACGAGGAAGTCCTCGCCCTCGATCGCGCCCACGTTCGGATCGCCTTCGGCCGTGAGGGCGTAGACCCCGTCGCCGAGCACCTCGAGCGACTCGGCCTTGTCCGTCAGGTCTGCCGAGGAAGCGAACGGCTTGGCCACGGGCCACCTGCCATCTGTGTCGAGTACGGGCGAACGACTCCGGACGCTTCTCACTGTAGATCGGCTGACCGGGTCGAGCAGCCGCTACTGCTGCCGCAGATCCAGGTCCCGAACGTGCGCGCGGAAACCGATCCCGTAGGGCGTCGGCGTGCCGTCGTAGTCCCTGATCAGGGCCGGCTCGCCGGCGCATGGACTGGTCACCCAACCCCAGGCGAAGTAGCTCACCCCGTGCCGATCGGCCCAGGGCATGAGTTTGTCGATGAAGTCATGCGCGCAGTCGGTCTCGCCCATCTCACCGATGATCACGGGCACCTTGTCCGCCACCCGGGAGATCTCCGGATCCCACCGGTCCTCATCGGCGTACGGCGAGCTGAGTGGCCCACCGTAGATGTGCACCGACGCGACCAACTGCTCCTCCGGATCGTCCGGCGCGTACTTCTTCCAGCGTCGAAGGGTGCCGGCGTACTCGGGTCCGGCGATGAGCACCGGATTCTTGGCCCCTGTCGAGCGGACCGCGTCGAGCATCTCCTGCATGCCGGCGGCGACGTATGGAACTCCCGGGCAGTCGCCGCCGTCGCGTACGCAGGTCCAGGCTGCTTTCGAGGCAGTGTTGTCGTCCGGATAGGGCTCGTTGAACAGGTCGAAGAGGACCGCCGGACTGTCCTTGAAGTAGTCGGCGACGCTCTTCCAGTAGTCGTCGGCGTGGTCCCGGTTGGCCATGGGCTGCTGATCGACCGCCAGGCCATCGCCGTTGCGCGTGTGGTGCTCATCGACGATGACGTAGAAGCCGTGGTTGTTCAGCCTGCGGACCCAGTCGCCGATTGCCTCGCGATAGTTGTCCCCGCCGTACTTGGGGTCCACGCCGTTGATGCCGAGCCAGCAGCTCTCGTTGAGCGGCAGCCGTACGGCGTTGATACCCCACGACTTCAGCGCCTCGATCGACTCGTGTGTCGCCGGTGCGTCGAAGATGCCCCATCCCTCGGCGCAGGCGTACTGCGCGCCGGAGAAGTTCACCCCGACCAGTTGGATCGGCTGCTCGTCCTGGTCGATCAGCTGATTGCCCGAGACGCTGATACTCAGCTCATTCTCGTCCTGGTCCCCCTGATCGCGGACGATGGACGCGGACGAGGCACAAGCCGTCGCCAGCACCGCCACCGCACCGATGACGGCAGCCTTGCGTCCAATCGACCGAGCGCCCGTGGATGTCGCCGCCCTCGGTCTGGCGGCCCCGGGATTCACCACTGCGGCCGATCCTGACTATCCGTCCGACGGGGCGTCTAGGGCCGAACGGCCTGCCCGCCAGGCTCCGTGACAGGTCCTTGCAGCTGGTAGATCCCGCCGTCCGGCAGCCGCAGATAGGTCCATCCCCAGCCCGACCCGTCGCTGATCACCGGTGAGATCTGGGTCTGCTGCCGGGCCGCCAGCTCGGCGAGTCCGACCCCGAGATCGTCGACCGTGAAGCAGACGATCGTGACGTTCTGGAAGTCGTCGTACTCCGGCGCCGGCTCCACCACCTCGAGCGTCGCGCCGTCGGGTTGCGTGAACAGTGCGTACCGCTGGAAGTGGTGATCAACGACCGCACGGCCCTGCCTTTCGATCGGCAGGCCGAGCACGTCACGCAGGTACGCCAGCTGCTCGTCGAAGTGCGATGTGCTGAACAGAATCCAGTCGGCGACCCGTGTGACCCGCATGGCAG
>DATFRX010000121.1:0-12928 GCA_035262905.1 Nocardioidaceae bacterium | reverse complement strand
GCCCCATGGTGCCGCCCCGCAGGGCGTAGTGCACCTCGAGGTCGCGCATGGCGACCAGCGTCTCGGCATGGGCGGCGCGATGCGGCGCGCCCTTGGCCTCAGGCTTCGTCGGCAAGGCTCAGCTCCTCCCTCATGACCTTCGGCTCACGGCCGCCGGCTGGGATCTGGTCCTCGGGTCCGTGCAGCCAGCACTCGACACGTTGGCTGCTGTCGAGCTGAAGCGGAACCGGGTGCTGCGTGGAGCACACCTCCATGGCGCTGGGACAGCGCGGATGGAACAGGCAGCCCGGCGGCGGTGTGATGAGGTCCGGCGGAGCGCCGGGGATGTAGGTCAGTCCGGTCGTCCCCAGCGAGATGGTCGAGCGCAGCAGCTCCCGGGTGTAGGGGTGCTCGGGGTTGCGGAACACCTCACGGGACTCCCCCATCTCGACGATCCGTCCGGCGTACATGACCGCCACCCGGTCGCAGGCCTCGGCCACGATGCCGAGGTTGTGCGTGATCAGCAGCAGTGCGGTGTCGAACTCGCGTCGCATGTCGGCCAGGATCTTGATGATCTGCGCCTCGACCAGCACATCGAGCGCGGTGGTCGGCTCGTCGGCCACGATGAACGCCGGTCGTAGCACCAGGGCCAGCGCGATGGTGAGCCGTTGCCGCATGCCGCCGGAGAACTCGTGCGGGTAGGACCGGTAGCGGGTCGGCGGGATGCCCATCACGCCGAGCACCTCGAGCGCGGCGTGCCGTACGTCGTCCTTGGAGATGCCCGGATCGTGGGCCTGCATCGTCTCTTCGAAGTGCTCCGAGATGCGCATCAACGGGTTCAGCCGGGTCATCGGCTCCTGGAAGATCATCCCCAGCTCGGTGCCCCGCAGCGCCCGGTGCTCTTTGCTGCCCAATGGCGGCATCGGCTTGCCCTTGAAGATGATGTCGCCGTCGACGAAGGCACCCCGCGGCAGCAGGCCGAGCAGCCCGCGGCCGAGCGTCGTCTTGCCGCAGCCGGACTCGCCCACCAGACCGAGGGTCTCGCCCGGCATCAGGTCGAAGCTGACGCCGTTGACGGCCTTGAGGGCGCCCCGCTCGGTGCCGTACCAGACCCGCAGGTCTCGGACGGACAGCATTCCGCGGCGCACGTCGCTCACTTTGCGGTCTCCTCCACCGTGATCTTGCGCAGCCGGCGCTTGCGAAGCACCGGGTTGATTGTCTCGTTCAGTCCCTCACCCACCAGCGTGAGACCGGTGACGAGCAACACGATCGCGAGGCCGGGATAGAGGCCGGTCCACCAGATGCCCGACGTCACATCCTCGAGTGCCCGGCTGAGGTCGAATCCCCACTCGGCGCCATCGGTCGGTTGGATCCCGAGACCGAGGAATCCCAGCGCGGCCAGGGTCAGCAGGGCGTCCGCCGCGTTGAGGGTGCCGATCACGGGCACGCTGTGGATCACGTTGCCGAACAGGTAACGACCGACGACGGTACGTCCCGGCGCCCCGAGTGCCCTCGCGGCCTCGACGTAGGTGGACTCCTTCGCGCTGATCGTGCTGGCACGCACGACTCGGAAGTACT
The DNA here is from genome assembly GCA_035262905.1 of Nocardioidaceae bacterium. Taxonomy (GTDB): domain Bacteria; phylum Actinomycetota; class Actinomycetes; order Propionibacteriales; family Nocardioidaceae; genus DATFRX01. Next base: position 11,371 of record DATFRX010000121.1, on the reverse strand, counting down.
GCGGTATATAGATGACCGTGATCGCGGCGGCCGCCGAGATGACACCGGCACCGATCTTGTTGGCGAGCAGGAAGCCGAAGACGATGGCGAGCAGGAGGCCGGGGAACGAGTAGAGCACGTCCATGATCAGCACGAGGACCCGATCGATCCAGCCGCCGATGTATCCCGAGATCAGCCCGAGAACCAAGCCCACCACCAGCGATGCGGCGATGGCGAGGACGATGACCTCAAGGGCCGTCCTCGCGCCGTAGACCACCCGGGACCAGACGTCGAAGAAGAGCCGGTCGGTGCCCATCAGGTGGCCGGGACCGGGTGGCGCCGCCTTCTTGAAGTCGACTCCGTTGGCGCTCTGCTGGGCGAAGCCGTAGGGCGCGATCCAGTCGGCTCCGACCGCAAGGACGACGAAGAACAAGACGATGACGACACCGGCGAGCAGCATCCAGCGGGCGAACCCGGTGGTCTCGCGGAAGGGCGCGAGGACGCCTTTCAAGCTGGCCATGTCAGTACCGCACTCTCGGGTCGATCAGTGCGTTGACGATGTCGATGATGATGCTGATCACGACGACGACGATCGCGAACAGCGTGATGATGCCCTGGACCGCCGCGTAGTCGCGCTGATTGATGTAGGTGATCAGTTGGCTGCCCAACCCGGGCCAGGCATACGTCTGCTCGGTGAGCACGGCGCCGCCCAACAGCAGCGCGATCAGCAGCCCGATGATCGTGATGACGGGGACCAGCGCGTTGCGAAACGCGTGGGAGCGCACCACTTTGCTTTCCGGGATCCCGCGGGCCCGCGCTGCCTCGACATAGTCGGCCTGCAGGGTCTGCAGCACGTTGACCCGGGTGAGCCGGATCAGAATGCCGCAGATCAACAACCCCAGGGTGACCGCCGGCAACATCAGATGTTTGAGCACGTCGACCGTGGCCCCTCCGTCGCCGGCGATGATCGCATCCAGTAACAGGATGTGCGTGCGGGTCGGCACGGTGAACTCGGTGATCGGTGTGCTCTGGCCGAGCAACGGCCACCCGGGGAAGACGTTGAGGAAGAGTAGCTGGAACAGGATGCCGACGAAGAAGACCGGTGCCGCATACGTGATGATGCCGAACATTCGGATGCCGCCGTCCCCGACCGTGTCGCGGTAGCGGCCGGCGAGCAGTCCGAGCGGCAGCCCGATCACCAGCGCGAGGAGCATCGCGGCGACGGTCAGCTCGAGCGTGGCGCCCCCGTTGTCCTTGATGATGTCGGTGATCGGGGTGTTGTCGGTGATCGTCTTGCCCAGATCGCCCTGGAGCACGCCGCTCAGATAGTCCCAGTACTGCTTGATCAGTGGTTCGTTGAGGCCGAGCGCCTCCCGGCGGGCCTCGAGGGCCTGTGGCGGCAGCCGGCCGCCGACCGAGGCGGTGACCGGGTCGCCGGGCGCGACCCGCATGAGCAGGAACACCAACGTGAGTGTCAGCCACACCATCGGAATCAGCAGCAGCAGACGCTGAAGGATGTAGCGCGGCAGTGAGCCTGACTGCGCGGCGGCCATAGTCGCACCCTCTCACAGGCATGACAGAGGGGCAGCCCCGGTCGGCTGCCCCTCCGTCGTAGTCGTCAGCTTCCCTTGGTCACGTCCCAGAACCGGAAGATGAACGCGGCGTCGAGAGTCTCCTGGACGCCCTTCATGTCCGGGCCTGCCACGGCGACGTTCGGTCCGATCCAGCTCGGGATCAGGGGAACGTCCTGAGCCACGATCTTCTGGATCTGCCGGAACGCGGCCTCGCGCGTCGCCGGGTCCGTGGAGCCCTGCTGCTTGGCGACGAGGTCGTTGACCTGCTTGTTGGTGTAGCCGTTGTCGAAGAATCCACCGTTGACGAAGAACGGCGACAGGTAGTTGTCGGCGTCGACGAAGTCGGGGAACCAACCCAGCTGGAACAGGTCGTAGGCGCCCTGCTGGTAGAGCGTCTGGTACTGCTCCCACTCGGCGCTCTTCAGGTCGACGTTGAACAGTCCGGAGTCGTTGAGCTGGGACTGCAGCTCGGTCGCCTCGTCGACTGCGTTCGGCCCGTAGTGCGTCGGCGTGTAGCCGAGCGTGATGTCGACCGGCGTGTCGATGCCCGCGTCCTTGAGCACCTTCGCGGCGGCGGCCTTGTCGGGCGCGGCGCCGTAGAGGTCCTTGAACGCCTCGGTCGAGCCCGGGAAGGACGGCGGCACGATCGAGTAGAGCGGGTTCACCGTTCCGGAGTACGCCCGGTCAGCAATCGCCTGCCGGTCGATCAGGTAGGCGACTGCCTGCCGGACGGCCAGCTGGCTCGGCGTCTGGTTCTGCAGGCGCCACACGAAGTAGCGGATCTCCGCCCCTTCGCCCGAGTAGACGTTGACCGAGTCGTCCTTCTTCAGGTCGGCGATGTCGGTCGGGCTGAGGGCACGCCAGGCGACGTCGATCTCGTTGTTCTGGATGGCGACCTTGAGGTTGGACGCCTCGGGGTAGTACTTGACGAACACCAGTGGCGACTTGGGCGGCCGCGGACCCTGGTAGTCCGGGTTCGCCTCCATGCTCGCCTGCTCGTCCTTCTGGTAGTCGGACATGATGAACGGGCCCGACCCGACTGCCTCTGAGTCAGGCAGGATGGAGTCCTTCGGGAAGACCTCCTCGTCGACGATCGACCCCGCCGACGCGTGGGTGAGCACGAACTGGAACGTGGCGTCCGGCTTGTTCAGGTGGAAGATCACCGTCTGCGGGTCCGGAGTCTCGATCGCGTTCGGGTCGACCGAAAGAGTGCCGTCCTTGTTCACCTTCGCGACGCTGGCCAGCAGGCCGGAGGCGCCGTCCGGGTCGGCGATCGCGATGTTCCGCTCGATCGAGAACTTCACATCCGACGACGTCAAGTCGTCGCCGTTGGAGAAGGTCAGTCCGTCGCGCAGCGTGCACTGGAACGTTTCCGCAGTCGCGTCGGTGTACTCACATGATTGCGCCGCGTCGCCCTCAGGCTTCGTCGTCCCCGGGGGCACCGTCAGCAACTGCTGGTACATCGCGTACTGCAGGGTCGACGATCCGAGGTCGTAGGAGCCAGCAGGGTCGAGGGCGGTCACGGAGTCCGTCGTCCCCATCGTCCATTCCGACCCGCTCGTGTTCGCGCTGCTGCTCCCCCCGTTGTCATCACTGCCGCACGCGGCTAGGCCCGCTGTGGCGGCGCCAAACGCCGCGAGCACCGCCAGTGCTCGTCTCTTCCGGAACACTCTCCACCTCGCGTTTTCCCGCCTGCCTCGGTTTGGTGGCAGGCGCTCCGAAACTACCGGCATCGGCCGCAACTGTAGTGGTCAGGCAGTTGTCGGCTGGTCGCGATCCGGCAACGATTCGCGCCTGACTCCGAGGCACCCTACAGATGTAGGACGGCTCCGTCAGCCTCCCTCAACGGGCGTTGTAGTACGTCGCCTCGGGGTGGTGAATGATGATCGCGTCGGTCGACTGCTCGGGGTGCAGCTGAAGCTCCTCAGACAGGCTGACGCCGATCCGCTCCGGCTCGAGCAACCGGACAAGCGTGCTGCGATCCTCCAGATTCGGACATGCCGGGTATCCGAACGAATAGCGCTCGCCCTGGTAGCCCTGCTTGAGGATTCCGGCGAGCTCCGGCGCGTCGGAGCCCTCGATGCCGAGCTCGCCGCGTACTCGGGCGTGCCAGAACTCGGCCAGCGCCTCGGCCAGCTGTACCGACAGGCCGTGCAGCTCGAGATAGTCGCGGTAGGCGTTCGCCTCGAACAACTCCTGGGTCACCTCGCTGACCCGTGACCCCATCGTGACCAGATGGAAGCCCACCACGTCGAGCTCGCCGGAGTCCTTGGCGCGGAAGTAGTCCGACAGGCAGAGGAACCGGCCGCGTCGCTGCCGCGGGAAGGTGAACCGGGCGATCTCGGCCGACTGGGTCTCCGCGTCGAGCACGACGAGGTCGTCGCCCTCGGACCAGCACGGCCAGTAGCCGTAGACCACGGCCGGCTCCATTATCGAATCGGTGTGCAGCCGGTCGAGCCACATCCGCAGCCGCGGCCGGCCCTCGGTCTCGACCAGTTCCTCGTACGACGGGCCGTCGCCGCGGCTGCCCCGAAGTCCCCACTGCCCCATGAACGTGGCGCGCTCGTCGAGCCAGCCCGCGATGTCGGCCAGCTGGATGCCCTTGACGATCCGGTCGCCCCAGAACGGCGGCGACGGCACCGGGTTGTCGGTTGCGACATCGGACCGCTCGGGAACCTCGACCGGCTCCGGCGTCTTGGTGGCTCGCGACTTGACCCGCCGGCCGCGGGGCGCCGGCAGGCTGGCGCCCTCGACACCGCGTTTGACCGCCATCGCGGCGTCCATCAGTCGGAGACCCTCGAAGGCGTCCCGGGCGTAGCGCACCTCGCCCTTGAACAGCCCGGCGAGATCCTGCTCCACGTACGACCGGGTCAGCGCCGCGCCACCGAGCAGCACCGGCCAGCGCTCGCCGAGTCCGCGCTGATCGATCTCCTCGAGGTTCTCCCGCATCACGACGGTGCTCTTGACCAGCAACCCCGACATGCCGATGACGTCGGCCCGATGCTCCTGGGCGGCGTCGATGATCGTGCTCACCGGCTGCTTGATGCCAAGGTTGACGACGTTGTAGCCGTTGTTGCTCAAGATGATGTCGACGAGGTTCTTGCCGATGTCGTGCACATCGCCCTTGACCGTGGCCAGGACGATGGTGCCCTTGCCCTCCTCGTCGGTCTTGTCCATGTGCGGCTCGAGATAGGCCACCGCCGTCTTCATCGTCTCGGCCGACTGCAGGACGAACGGCAGCTGCATCTCCCCGGCGCCGAACAGATCGCCCACGACCTTCATCCCGGCGAGCAGGTCCTCGTTGACGATCTCGAGTGCGCCCTTGCCCTCGGCCATCGCGGTGTCGAGGTCTTCGGTCAGGCCGTTGCCCTCGCCGTCGATGATCCGTCGCTGCAGCCGCTCGGCGAGTGGAAGCGCGGCGAGCTCGGCCGCCCGGTCCGCCTTGGTGTCCGCCACGCTGACGTCGGCGAACACGTCGAGCAGCTTGGCCAGTGGGTCGTAGCCCTCCCGCCGCCTGTCGTAGACCAGATCGAGCGCCACCTCGCGCTGCTCGTCGGGGATTCGCGACAGCGGCAGGATCTTCGCGGCGTGGACGATCGCCGAGTCGAGTCCGGCCTCGACGCACTCGTGGAGGAAGACCGAGTTGAGCACCACCCGGGCCGCGGGCGACAGGCCGAACGACACGTTGGAGACACCCAGTGTCGTCTGCACATTGGGATAGCGCTGCTTGACCTCGCGGATCGCCTCGATCGTCTCGAGTGCGTCGCGGCGGGTCTCCTCCTGGCCGGTCGCGATCGGGAACGTCAGGCAGTCGACCACGATGTCGTCGACCCGCATCCCCCAGTTCGTGGTGAGGTCCTCGATCAGCCGGCTGGCGACACGTACCTTCCACTCGGCGGTACGGGCCTGGCCCTCCTCGTCGATCGTCAGCGCGACGACGGCGGCACCGTGCTCCTTGGCGAGCGGCATCACCCTGGCGAAGCGCGAGTCCGGGCCGTCGCCGTCCTCGTAGTTGACCGAGTTGATCAGGCAGCGGCCGGCCAGATGCTCCAGCCCGGTGCGGAGCACGTCCACCTCGGTGGAGTCGAGCACGATCGGCAGGGTCGACGACGTCGCGAGCCGGAAGGCGGCGGTCTGCATGTCGGCGGCTCCGTCGCGGCCGACGTAGTCGATGCAGAGGTCGAGCAGGTGCGCGCCGTCGCGGATCTGCGCCCGGGCAATGTCGACGCAGTCGTCCCAGCGATCGGCCAGCATCGCCTCGCGGAACGCCTTGCTGCCGTTGGCGTTGGTCCGCTCCCCGATCGACAGGTAGGACGTGTCCTGCCGGAACGGCACGTGCTGATAGAGCGACGACACTCCCGGCTCCGGCTGCGGGTCGCGCTGTCTCGGCGTCATCCCGCGTACGCGATCGACCAGCTGCCGGATGTGCTCCGGTGTCGTGCCGCAGCAGCCGCCGACCAGGCTGAGACCGTACTCGCGGACGAAGGTCTCGTGGGCGTCGGCGAGCTGCTCCGGCGTCAGCGGGTAGACCGCGCCGTCGGCGGTGAGCTGCGGGAGCCCGGCATTCGGCATGCAGCCGAGCAGGACGCCGGCGTGCCGCGACAGGTAGCGCAGGTGCTCGCTCATCTCGGTCGGGCCGGTGGCGCAGTTGAGTCCGATCGCGTCGATGCCGAGCGGCTCCAGGGCCGTGAGGGCCGCGCCGATCTCGGTGCCGAGCAGCATCGTGCCGGTCGTCTCGACCGTGACGTGGGCGACCAGCGCGATGTCGGAACCGGCTGCCGTGAGTGCCCGTTTGGCGCCGAGCACCGCGGCCTTGGCCTGCAGCAGGTCCTGGGCGGTCTCGACCACGATCGCGTCGGCGCCGCCGGCGATCATGCCGCGCGCCTGCGCCTCATAGGCGTCCCGCAGCTCGCCGTACGACACGTGGCCGAGGGTCGGGAGCTTGGTGCCCGGTCCGGCCGAGCCGAGCACCCAACGGGGCCGGTCCTCGGTCGAGTGGCGGTCGGCGGCGTCGCGAGCCAGTCGCGCTCCGGCCTCGGCGAGCTCCTCGATCCGGTCGGAGATGCCGTACTCCCCCAGGTTCGCCAGATTGGCGCCGAAGGTGTTGGTCGTGACGCAGTCGGCGCCGGCCTCGAGATAGGCGTCGTGGATGCCCGTGACGACGTCGGGTCGCGTGACGTTGAGGATCTCGTTGCAGCCCTCGTGCCCTTCGAAGTCGTCCAGCGAGAGCTCGTACTGCTGCAGCATCGTGCCCATGGCACCGTCCCCCACCACGACTCGCTCGGAGAGTGCGTGACGCAGGCTGGGGATATCGGTCACCGATCGGCCTTTCGTGGACTCGCGGGCTGTGGCAGGTCCTTGTCAGCGTAACCATCCGGCGTCCACAGCCTGGGCAGCCGTTTCGACCTGCGGACTTTATGGCTGTGTGGGGGTGGGCCCTAGGCTGGAGACGTGACCTCAGAGCTCGAGCCCGCTCCCTCGCTGGTCGATCCGGTGATGATCGCCGCGTTCGAAGGCTGGAACGACGCCGGAGAAGCGGCGAGCGGTGTCATCGACCATCTCATCGACGAGTGGGGCGCCGTCCTGATCGGTGAGATCGAGCCGGACGACTATTACGACTACCAGGTCAGCCGGCCGGTCGTCGCCTACGACGAGAACGACGACCGCGTGATCACCTGGCCCACCACCCGGCTCTACGCGGCGCGGCCGCTGGGATCCGACCGGGATCTGATGCTGGTCCGCGGCATCGAGCCGAACATGCGGTGGCGGCAGTTCTGCACCGAGCTGCTCGACACGGCCGACCAGGTAGGCGCCTCCCTGATCGTCACGCTCGGCGCACTGCTCGCGGACACGCCGCACACCCGGCCGGTGCCGCTGTCCGGCCATGTCAGCGGTCACGAGCTCGCCGAGCAGTTCCCGGTGGAGCGGTCCCGCTACGAGGGGCCGACCGGGATCACCGGCGTGTTCACCGACGCGGCCGCCAAGCGCGACATCCCGTGCGCCTCGCTGTGGGCCGCGGTGCCGCACTACGTGGCGCAGCCGCCGTGCCCGAAGGCGACGCTCGCGCTGCTCGGCCGGCTCGAGGACATGCTCGACGTGTCGATCTCGGTGGCCGACCTCGAGGAGCAGTCCCGGGCGTGGGAGGAGACGGTCGACGAGTTGGCCCGCGAGGACGGCGAGATCGCGGAGTACGTCGAGGCGCTGGAGCGGGCCCGTGACAGCAGCGACCTGCCCGAGGCCAGCGGCGAGGCGATCGCCCGCGAGTTCGAGCGCTATCTCAAGCGGCGTCACCCCGACTCCGACTGAGCACCCTCGCCCGTACGGGGGTATCGACGACTGCAAGGAGCCCGCGATGCCGACGATCGAGCTACCGCCTGGACCGGTGGACTTCGAGGACCGAGGTGACGGTCCGCCGATCGTGTTCCTGGCCGGTGCCCACATGGACAGCGGCCTCTGGACCGGTGTCATCGACGAGCTCGCCGACCGGCATCGGTGTCTCGCCCCGACACTGCCGATGGGTGCGCATCGCCGACCCGTCGCCGCCGACGCGGCGCTGAGCCTGACCGGGCTGGCCGCGATCGTGTACGAGTTCATGTCGGCGCTCGACCTCGACGACGTCACGCTGGTCGGCAACGACACCGGCGGCGCGGTCGCCCAGGCGGTGGTGGCGAACCATCCGGAGCGGATCGGCCGGCTCGTCCTCGCCTCCTGCGAAGCCTTCGACAACTTCCCGCCGGGGCTCCCAGGCCGGGTCGACAAGCTGTCCGCCGCACTCCCCGGCGGCATGTGGCAGGCCGGCCAGCTGATGCGGTTCGGGCCGATGTGGCGACTGCCGTTCACGTTCGGCAATCTGACCAAGCGTCCGATCAGCGAGGACCTCCAGACCGCCTGGTTCGGCCAGCTGCGATCCAACCCGGCGATCCGGGAGAACACCCGGCGGTTCCTGCGGGCGGTCGACGCCGAGGAGCTCGCGGCCGTGACCGAGCGGCTGGCGGCCTTCGATCGACCGGCGCTGGTCGTGTGGGCGACCGAGGACAAGATCATGCCGACCGAGCATGCCGAGCGGCTGGCCGCGCTGCTGCCCAAGAGCGAGCTGGTCTGGATCGACGACAGCTACACCCTGATCGCGCTGGATCAGCCGAAGAAGTTCGCCCAGGCGATCCGGGACTTCGCCGTCGGCTGAGCGACTCAGAGGGGGATGCCGAGCAGGGCGTCGGCGAGCGCCCGGACGGTCGCGGGCGCCTCGGAGTCGTCGCCGACGCCACCCAGCGCGGCCTCGGTCCAGCCGTCGACAGCGGCGAGTGCGCCCGGCGTACCGAGGTCGTCGGCGAGCGCCTGCCGCACCTGGCGTACCACTCCGCGGGCGTCCGGACCCTGCGGCTGCGCTGCCGCCTGACGCCAGCGGGCCAGTCGACCCTCGGCCGCGGGCAGCTCGGCCTCGGTCCAGAACCACTCGCTGCGGTAGTGATGTGCCAGCAGGGCGAGTCGGATCGCGGCCGGATCGGCGCCCTCGGTCCGCAGCTGCGACACGAGTACGAGGTTGCCGAGCGACTTCGACATCTTCTCGCCCTCGAACCCGACCAGTCCGGTGTGGACGTAGTGCTGCGCGAACGGCCGCTCCCCCGTCGCGACCTGCGCCTGCGACGCCGACATCTCGTGATGCGGGAAGATCAGGTCGTTGCCGCCGCCCTGGAGGTCGAAGCCCATGCCGAGGCGGTCGAGCGCGATCGCCGCGCACTCGGTGTGCCAGCCCGGCCGGCCGGCTCCGAACGGGGCATCCCACGACGGCTCCCCGGGCCGAGCCGCTCGCCACAGCAGGGCGTCCAGGCGGTCTCGCTTGCCGGGCTGATCGGGGTCGCCGCCGCGCTCCGCGGACAGGGCGAGCATGGTGGCTTCGTCGTAGCCGCCGAGCGAGCCGAAGCCCGGATCCTTGTGGACCTGGAAGTAGAGGTCGCCGTCGACGTCGTAGGCCGCGCCCTGCTCGACGAGCCGGGTGACCAGCTCGGTGATGATCGGGATCGACTCGACCGCGCCGATGTAGTCCGTGGGCGGCAGGATCCGCAGCGCGGTCATGTCCTCGCGGAACAGGTCGGTCTCGCGGGCCGCCAGCTCGCGCCAGTCCTCGCCGGTCTGCTCGGCCCGCTCCAGCAGCGGGTCGTCGACGTCGGTCACGTTCTGGGTGTAGCTCACCTCGAGACCGGCGTCTCGCCAGACCCGGTAGATCGTGTCGTAGGCGAGGTAGGTCGCGGCGTGCCCGAGATGCGTGGCGTCGTAGGGCGTGATGCCGCAGACGTACATCCGAGCCGGAGTCTCCGGCGTGGCCTCGGTGACGGCGCGGGCGGCGGTGTCGTAGAGCCGAAGGCCTGGTCCGTCACCGTGTCCGAGATCCGCCAGCACAGGCACGGGTGGTGCCGACCATGACCGCATGTCCGCCAGCCTAGACACCCCCGATGTCGGGCCGTACGGGGTCTCTGGTCAGAACGCGGGCCACGGGATCGCCCGGCCACCGTGCGGCGGTGCGGGATGACGGCGCGTACGCAGCAGGCGTTCGACACGGGCGCCGAGCCGGTCGATCTCGTCCTCGTCCAGCCGTTCGCCGAGCTCATCCAGGGTCGCGGAGCCGTGCAGGGCCGAGGTCAGGCGCTCCAGCGCCTCGATGTCCCCGTCCGGCAACGGCCGACCGGCCCAACCCCACAGCACGGTCCGCAGCTTGCGCTCGACGTGGAAGGTCAGACCGTGGTCGCAGCCCAGCACCCGGTCCTCGGTGGACAGCACGTGGCCGCCCTTGCGATCGGCGTTGTTCGCCACGGCGTCGAAGACGGCCATCGACCGCAGTCGCGGATCGTCGCGGTGCACGAGGATCACCGGCTGGTCGGTGATGTCGACCGCGTCGAACACGTGGAGCCAGCCGTCCGGAAGCTCTCCGGCCGGGAGTACGTCGACGAACTCCTCGCCGTCGTCGGTGATCCAGGCCTGCAGCATCCCCGGTCCGAAGGGTCCGTCGCCGATCACCGTCGGGGGCACGACGTGCCAGCCGGCGAGCTCGGACACCAGGTACGACGCGACCTCGCGGTCTGCGAGCGTGCCGTACGGGAAGTCCCACAGCGGCCGCTCCCCACGGATCGGCTTGTACACGCACTCGATCCTGGTGCCGTCGAGGCAGACCGAGCCGTAGAAGCTGGCGTTCGACGCCTCGACGAGCCGACCCTCCAACTCGACCGTGCCGTGCCGGAGCACCGACTCGACATCGGTCGGCGGGAGCGGCTCGGGGCTAGTCAAGGCTCAGTCGCTTGTGGCCGTTGGAGCGTGGACAGACGTGTCCCTCGGGGTCGATCGGCTGGCCGCAGAACTGGCAGGTCGGCCGGCCCGCCGACACGACGAGCTTGGCCCGCTCGGCGAAGCCACGCGCCATCGCGGGCTGGAGCTGTACGACGAGGACCTCCTCGGCCTCGTCGTCCTCGCTCTCGGTCGCGGCGAACGCCTCGATGACGACGGCTTCGGCGGTCTCGTCCCACGCCAGCGTCATCGTCCCGACCCGGAACTCCTGCTCGATCGGCTGGTCGAGCGGTTCCGCGTCGGTCTCGGGAGCGACTGCGTCGATCGCGGTGTCCGCGCCCACCTGTTCCAGCAGGTCGTCGAGCCGATCGGCCAGCACCGCGACCTGCTCCTTCTCGAGGGAGACCGACGTGACGCGGGGACCGTCCTTGGCCTGCAGGAAGAACACGCGCTCTCCGGGCGGGCCGACGGTGCCGCTGACGAACCGGTCGGGCAGGTCATAGCGATGGACGAGCATGGGATCGACTCTATTGCGCCGCTCC
>DATFRX010000120.1:0-6397 GCA_035262905.1 Nocardioidaceae bacterium | reverse complement strand
CGGCCACATCCGCTGCAGCGCGGTCGCCGGCTGCTCGACGGCATCGTCGAGGAGCGCGAAGCACTGGCCGACCTGCGGGGGGACGCGGACGTGCTCATCGACACCAGCAACCTCAACGTGCATCAGCTGGTGGCCCGGATCGGCACCGCCTTCGGCGACCCGTCGAAGGCCGGCCTGCGGGCCACGGTCGTCTCATTCGGCTTCAAGTACGGCATCCCGGTCGACGCCGATCTCGTTGCAGACATGCGATTCCTGCCCAACCCGTTCTGGGTGCCGGAGCTGCGTCCGCTGAGTGGACTCGATGCGCCGGTGCGTGACTACGTGTGCGGTCAGGCCGGAGCGGCCGAATTCCTCGACAACTACGAGCGGCTGCTGATGGACCTCACCGGCGGCTTCGTCCGCGAGGGCAAGCGGTTCGTGACCGTGGCGATCGGATGCACCGGCGGCAAGCACCGCAGCGTGACGATGGCCGAGGCCCTGGCGGAGCGGCTGCGGAAGCGCGATGTGGAGACGCTCGTACTCCATCGCGACCTGGGGCGGGAGTGACCGCGACTCCCTGGCGGCGACCGAGCGTGGAGCGGCGGCCGGTCGACGTCGGCGCGCCGCCGCGCATCGTCGCCCTGGGCGGCGGCCACGGCCTGGCCAACTCGCTGGCCGCACTGCGTCGGGTGTCGACCGACCTCACCGCGGTGGTCACGGTCGCCGACAACGGCGGCTCGTCCGGACGACTGCGCGACGAGCTCGACGTACTGCCGCCGGGCGATCTGCGGCAGGCACTGGCGGCGCTGTGCGGCGACGACGAGTGGGGCCGCACCTGGGCCGAGGTGCTGCAGCATCGGTTCGCGTCCAGCGGCGAGCTGCACGGCCATGCCGTCGGCAACCTGCTGATCGTCGCGCTGTGGGAGCTGCTCGGCGAAGCCGTCGACGGGCTCGACTGGGTGGGCCGACTGCTCGGCGCGCAAGGGCGGGTGCTGCCGATGAGCGCGGTGCCGCTCGACATCACCGCACAGGTACGTGGACTGCGAGCCGACGACCACACCGCACTCACCACGGTGCGTGGACAGGTGCAGGTGGCGACGGCGCGTGGCGAGGTCGTCGAGGTCAGGCTCGAGCCGAGCGATCCGCCGGCCTGTCCCGAAACACTGCAGGCGCTCGACGTCGCCGACTGGGTCGTGCTCGGCCCGGGCTCGTGGTTCACCAGCGTGATCCCCCACCTGCTGGTACCCGATCTGTTCAAGGCGCTGCACGACACCCGCGCCCGGCGGCTCGTCGTACTCAACCTGGCGCCGCAGGCCGGCGAGACCGACGGCTACTCGCCGGAGCGGCATCTGGAGGTGCTGGCCCGGCATGCGCCGGACCTGCGGATCGACGTGGTGCTCGCCGACGAACGACGGGTTGCGAACCTGGCCGTGTTGCGAGCCGCCGCGTTCGCCCTCGGTGCCGAGCTGGTCGTCGACGACGTTGCGGCGCCGGACGGCACGGCCCGGCACGATCCGCTGCGGCTGGCCGCCGTCTACGAGCAGATCTTCAGCCGGCCGGCCCGGCGCGAGGACGCCTGAGAACCGGACGACTCTTCCAGACCGCACCGATTTCTGCTTACTGTGGGCGAGGGGTGTGTGAGGCCCCTTGGTGCGACAGTCCAACCCTGGGCGCACTACAGTGACGGCCTGCGTCTCGGGCACGCGGTCCGTGACGCGTTGTGCACGAATTCCGCGGCCAGGCAGCTTCCGAGACGTGGCAGGATCAATCACATGGCCATGACGGCACAGGTCAAAGCCGAACTCACGAGCACCAACATCACCAAGTCCTGTTGCCGCAAGGCTGAGGTCTCGACGATGCTGCGGTTCGCCGGCGGACTCCATATCGTCGGCGGCCGGATCGTGGTCGAGGCGGAGCTCGACACCGGCGCCGCCGCCCGGCGTTTGCGGCGTGACCTGCTCGAGGTCTACGGCCATCAGAGCGAGGTCATCGTCGTCTCCGGCGGCGGCCTGAAGTCCGGCACTCGCTATGTCGTACGGGTGATCAAGGAAGGCGAGGCCCTGGCCCGTCAGACCGGACTCATCGACGGTCGCGGCCGACCGGTGCGAGGTTTGCCGCCGCAAGTCGTGTCAGGCTCCGGCTGTGACGCCGTCGCGGCCTGGCGCGGAGCGTTCCTGGCCCACGGCTCACTCACCGAGCCCGGCCGGTCGTCGTCGCTCGAGGTGACGTGTCCCGGTCCCGAGGCCGCCCTCGCGCTGGTCGGTGCCGCCCGTCGGCACGGCATCCAGGCGAAGGCCCGCGAGGTGCGCGGCGTCGACCGGGTGGTGATCCGCGACGGCGAGGCGATCGGCGCGCTGCTGACCCGGCTCGGTGCCCACGAAGCCTTGCTGGCATGGGAAGAGCGCCGGATGCGTCGCGAAGTCCGTGCGACCGCGAACCGGCTGGCCAACTTCGACGACGCCAACCTGCGCCGCTCGGCTCGCGCCGCCGTGGCCGCGGGTGCGCGGGTGTCACGCGCGCTGGAGATTCTCGGCGACGACGTTCCCGATCATCTGAAGATCGCCGGCCGGCTGCGCGTGGAGCACAAGCAGGCCAGCCTCGAAGAGCTCGGCCACATGCACGATCCGCCGCTCACCAAGGACGCGATCGCCGGGCGGATCCGGCGTCTGCTTGCGATGGCGGACAAGCGCGCCGACGAGCTCGGCATCCCGGACACCGAGGCCAGCCTGACCCCGGACATGCTCGCCGACGCGCCCTGATCGAGCGGGTGGGTCAGTCGAAGAGGTCTTCGAAGATGGAGCGCTTCTTCTTGCGCTTCGAGCCGTAGTAGCGGTCGTCGCGGCGCTTGTCGGGAGAGTCGTCGTAGTGGCTGTCGTAGGCCCCCCGTTGTGGCTGCGGGATCGGCGCGGCCGGTGCCGGATCGGCGTGGAATCGGCTGTCGGCGTCGATCAGTCGCTCGAGCTCACCTCGATCGAGGAAGATTCCGCGGCAGTCCGAGCACTGGTCGATGGTGACACCGCTGCGCTCGTAGCTGCGCATCGTGCCTTGGCATTTGGGGCATGTCAGGGCTTCCATGAAGTAACTCTACGGGTAGCGGACACCGACGCCGTCGAGCGTCTGCGGCCGGTAGGGTCGGAGTAGTCGTAGAAACCAGACGTACGCGTCCCCCATCCGAGGAGCACGACCGTGACCGTCCGTGTAGGCATCAACGGTTTCGGCCGCATCGGCCGCAACTTCCTTCGCGCTGTCGTGGCGGCCGAGGCCGACGTCGAAGTCGTGGCCGTCAACGACCTCACCGACAATGCCAGTCTGGCCCATCTGTTGAAGTACGACTCGATCCTGGGCCGCTTCCCGGGCACCGTCGAAGCCAGTGACGACGCGATCGTCGTCAACGGCCAGTCGATTGGTGCGCTGGAGGAGCGTGACCCGGCGAACCTGCCCTGGAAGGACCTCGGCGCCGACGTCGTCCTCGAGTCGACCGGCCTGTTCACCGACGCGACCCGGGCGCGGGCGCACCTCGAGGCCGGCGCCCGCAAGGTCGTGATCTCGGCACCGGCCAAGAACGAGGACGTCACGGTCGTGCCCGGCGTCAACATGGACGACTACGACCCGGCGTCACACGACATCGTGTCCAACGCGTCCTGCACGACCAACTGCCTGGCGCCGATGGCAAAGGTGCTCAACGACGGGCTCGGTATCGAGCGCGGGTTGATGACGACGATCCATGCGTACACGGCCGATCAGAACCTCCAGGACGGTCCGCACCGCGACCTGCGCCGGGCCCGGGCCGCTGCGATCAACCTGGTGCCGACGACGACCGGCGCCGCGAAGGCGATCGGCATCGTGCTGCCGGAGCTCAAGGGCCGGCTCGACGGCTACTCGATCCGGGTCCCGACGCCGACCGGCTCGCTCACCGACCTGACGTTCACGGCCAGCCGCGAGACGAGCATCGACGAGGTCAACCAGCTGTTCCGCGACGCGGCCGACGGTCCGATGGCCGGCATCGTCCGCTACAGCGAGGACCCGATCGTCTC
The DNA here is from genome assembly GCA_035262905.1 of Nocardioidaceae bacterium. Lineage (GTDB taxonomy): Bacteria > Actinomycetota > Actinomycetes > Propionibacteriales > Nocardioidaceae > DATFRX01. The sequence goes on along the minus strand of DATFRX010000120.1, from coordinate 2,384 downwards.
GTCCGACATCGTGACCGACCCGGCCTCCTGCATTTTCGACGCGCCGCTCACCAAGGTGCTCGGCGACCAGGTCAAGGTCTTCGGCTGGTACGACAACGAGTGGGGCTACTCCAACCGCCTCATCGACCTCGTGGCCCACGTCGGACAGTCGCTCTGACCGCGCCGACGCGACGTCCGTGAAGACGATCGACGACCTCGGCGAGCTCCGTGGAAAGCGGGTGCTCGTACGCAGCGACCTCAATGTCCCGCTCGACGGCACTCGGATCATCGACGACGGCCGGATCCGGGCGAGTGTGCCGACGATCCAACGGCTCCGCGACGCCGGTGCCCGGGTAGTCATCACGGCCCATCTCGGTCGGCCGAAGGGCAAGGCCGATCCGGCGTACAGCCTGGCGCCGGTGGCCTCGCGCCTCGGCGAGCTGCTGTCGGCCGAGGTCGCGATCGCGTCCGACACGGTTGGGCCCAGCGCGCAGGAGACTGTTGCCGGATTGACTGACGCTCAGGTCGCCGTGCTGGAGAACGTCCGGTTCAACCCGGGGGAGACCAGCAAGGACGACGCCGAGCGCGGTGCGTTCGCCGATCAACTCGCGGCGCTCGCCGATGCGTTCGTGTCCGACGGCTTCGGCGTCGTGCATCGTCGGCAGGCCAGCGTCGTCGACGTCGCGGAGCGGCTGCCGCATGCCGCGGGTGAGCTGGTCGTCGCCGAGGTACGGATGCTGGAGCGGCTGGTCGAGTCGCCGGACCGGCCGTACGTCGTCGTGCTCGGCGGCTCCAAGGTCTCCGACAAGCTCGGCGTGATCGAGCGACTACTCACGACGGCCGACCGGCTGCTGATCGGCGGCGGCATGGTGTTCACGTTCCTCGCGGCGCAGGGTCACGAGGTCGGCACCAGCCTGCTCGAGCGCGACCAGATCGACACCGTGCGCGGCTATCTCGAGGCGGCCCGCGAGCGCGGCGTCGACATCGTGCTGCCGACCGACATCGTGGTCGTGCCGAAGCTCGAGGAGACAGCGTCGGCGACGGTCGTCGCGGCGTCGCAGATGCCGGCCGACCAGCTCGGCGTCGACATCGGACCGGACTCGTCAAAGGCGTTCGCCGAGGCGATCGAGTCGGCCCGGACCGTGTTCTGGAACGGCCCGATGGGTGTGTTCGAGATGCGGCCGTTCGCGGCCGGCACGGCGGCCGTGGCGCATGCGATGACCCGCGTCGACGGCCTGACGGTCGTAGGCGGCGGCGACTCGGCGGCCGCGGTGCGACTGCTCGGATTCAGCGACGACCAGTTCGGGCACATCTCGACCGGCGGCGGCGCCAGCCTCGAGTTCCTCGAAGGCAAGCGGCTGCCCGGACTGCAGGTTCTGGAGGACTGAATGGCGCGCTCCAAGCGCATCCCGCTGATGGCTGGCAACTGGAAGAGCAATCTCAACCACCAAGAGGCCGTCGTCCTGGTCCAGAAGCTGGCCTGGACCTTGTCCGACAAGGCGCACGATCCGCGCAAGTCCGAGGTGGCGGTCATCCCGCCGTACACCGACCTGCGCAGCGTCCAGACCCTGGTGGACGGCGACCGGCTGGAGCTCAAGTACGGCGCGCAGGACGTGTCGGAGCACGACGGCGGTGCGTACACAGGCGAGATCTCGGCGGCGATGCTGGCCAAGCTCGGCTGCTCCTACGTCGTCGTCGGCCACTCGGAGCGCCGGCAGTATCACGACGAGAGCGACGAGCTGGTCAACGCCAAGGCGCAGCGGGTGCTGGCGTCCGATATGACGCCGATTGTGTGCGTAGGCGAGGGTCTGGAGATCCGCCAGTCAGGCGAGCATGTGGCCTACACGCTCGCCCAGGTGGACGCGTCACTGGCCAAGCTGACAGCCGAGCAGGCGGCCGGACTCGTCGTCGCTTACGAGCCGGTCTGGGCGATCGGCACCGGTGAGGTGGCCACTCCGGACGACGCCCAGGAGGTCTGCGCCGCGATCCGGGGACGGGTCGCGGAGACCTGGTCTGCCGATGTCGCCGCGAGCATGCGTATCCTGTATGGCGGCTCGGTGAAAGCGGCCAACGTCGGCGCCATCATGGCGAAGCCGGATGTCGACGGCGCACTGGTCGGGGGAGCGAGTCTGCAGGCAGATGAGTTCGGCGCCATCTGCCGGTTCTACGACCTGCCGATTCTGTGACACTGGCGGCAAAGAAAGGCCTGGCACTTCCGTGGTAATCGCGTTCTCGATCCTGCTGATCGTGACGAGCGGTCTATTGGTGCTGCTCGTGCTCCTGCACAAGGGGCGCGGCGGCGGACTGTCCGACATGTTCGGCGGCGGCGTCTCCACGGGGCTGGGTGGTTCCTCGGTAGCGGAGCGCAACCTGGACCGGATCACGGTCGGCATCGGCCTGATCTG
>DATFRX010000119.1:0-3087 GCA_035262905.1 Nocardioidaceae bacterium | reverse complement strand
GTCCGGCGGCTACGGCGCCTGGCCGGCCTGTGCCGCGTCGCTGGGACTGCCCACGTAGCGACCGTCCGGGTTCGGGGCTGCGTCTGTCCGGGTCGGAGCTGGGCTCAGTACGCTGCGCCTCGTGACTGACGAGGCCGACGGCGCGGACCGTACCGGCGTCCGATTGCTCGGTGCGTCGGCGGTCCGCGAGCTGGCGGCCGAGCTGGATCTGCGACCCACCAAGCAGCGCGGCCAGAACTTCGTCGTCGATGCGAACACGGTCCGCCGGATCGTGCGGACCGCCGATGTCACGGCCGACGAGGTCGTGCTCGAAGTGGGCCCAGGGCTCGGCTCGCTGACCCTGGCGCTGCTCGAACGGGTCCGCCGGGTGACCGCGATCGAGGTCGACGACACCCTGGCGGCCGCGCTGCCGGAGACACTGTCGCGGTTCGCGCCGGAGCGGGTCGCCGACGTCGAGGTCGTCCATGCCGATGCGATGCGGGTCGCCGAGCTCCCGGGTCCGGAGCCGACCGCATTGGTCGCGAACCTGCCGTACAACGTGGCGGTCCCAGTGCTGTTGCATCTGCTGGGCACGATCGAATCGCTGCGGCACGGACTCGTCATGGTCCAGGCGGAGGTCGCCGATCGTCTCGTGGCGGCGCCGGGGTCGCGGGTCTATGGCGTCCCGAGCGTGAAGACCGCCTGGTATGCCGAGGCGCGACCGGCCGGACGGGTCGGCCGACAGGTGTTCTGGCCGCCGCCACGGGTCGAGTCCGGCCTCGTCTCGTGGACCCGGCGCAACCCGCCGTCGACTCGGGTCGGACGCGACCGGGTGTTCCAGGTCGTCGACGCCGCCTTCGCGCAACGGCGCAAGATGCTGCGGTCGGCGCTGGCGCCGTTGGTTGGCGGTCCTGCGGCGGTCGAGGCCGCACTGCGATCGGCCGGCGTGGCACCGACCGCGCGTGGCGAGCAGCTCGACGTCGCGGCGTTCGCCCGGATCGCCGAAGCACTGGACGCATGACGTGGCGCGTGACGTGGCGCGCCCCCTGCGGTTTTGCGCGCTTGTTGTTGGTTCGAGGCGCCCTGGACCCACAACAAGCGCGCAAAACCGTGCGGCGGCAGGTCAGGACCGGCCCGATCGGTCGGGGATGCCCTAGGTTGACCACATGGCGATGCAGTCGGTGACCGTCCGGGTCCCCGCGAAGATCAACCTCGCGTTGGCCGTGGGCGCCCGGGGATCCGACGGCTACCACCCGATCACCACGGTCTACCAGGCGGTCGACCTGTGCGACGAGATCCGGGCCACCGAGTCCGACGACGACGCGATCACGCTCTCGGTGACGTACGACGGCCGGGTCGCCACCGAGACGGCGCTGGTGCCGCTCGACGAGGACAACCTCGCCTACCGGGCGGCTGCCCTGCTCCGAGAGCGGTCCGGCTCCGACGGTGGCCTGACGATGGCGATCCGCAAGGCGATCCCGGTCAGCGGCGGGATGGCCGGCGGATCGGCCGATGCCGCAGCCGCACTGGTCGCCGCCGATGCCGTCTGGGGCCTCGGCACGCCGCGAGGCGATCTGCTGGCGCTGGCCGGCGAGCTCGGCAGCGACGTACCGTTCTGCCTCGTCGGCGGCACTGCGATGGGCACCGGTCGCGGCGACCAGGTCAGCCCGGTGCTCGCGCGGGGGAGCTACTGCTGGGTGCTGGGCCTGGCCGACAGCGGCCTGTCGACGCCGGAGGTGTACGCCGAGTTCGACCGGCTCAACAACGACGCGCCGCCGAACGCGTCGGAGATCCCGCCGGCCCTGCTCGCCGCGTTGCGGGCAGCCGATCCGGCGGCGCTCGGGGCGGTGCTGTCCAACGATCTGACGGACGCGGCCTTGTCGCTGCGTCCGGAGCTGACCGAGACGCTGGCGGTCGGCGACGAATGTGGGGCGCTCGGCTCCGGCATCTCGGGATCGGGGCCGACCGCGATCTTCCTCGCCAGCGATGAGGAGCATGCCCTCGACATCGCCCTGGCACTCACGCGGGCCGGCGTCTGCGCCGACGTGGTCCAGGCGAACGGACCGGCGCCTGGCGCCCGCATCATTGCCTGACCCGCGCCGGCCCTGCAGCCCCGTTTTTGCGCACTTGTTGTGGGTGTCCACGCACTGACACCAACAACAAGTGCGCAAAAACGCCAGGGACCAGGGAGCCGCGGCCGGATCAGGACGGGGTGTCGAACGGCACGACGAGGGTCCGAAGCAGATCGGCGAGGCGGCGCAGATCGGTCGGCGACAGGTCACGCAGCAACTCGCGTTCGCGGATCAGCAGCGACTCGAGCGCGGCGTCCACGGCCTCGCGTCCCTTGGCGGTGAGGCGTACCTGGACGCCGCGGCGGTCGGTCGGATCGGGCAGCCGCTCGACCATGCCGCGCGCCGCCATCCGATCGACCCGGTTGGTCATCGTCCCGCTGGTCACCAGCGTCTCGTGGAGCAGTCGGCCGGGCGACAGCTGATAGGGCGGACCCGAGCGCCGCAACGCCGACAGAACGTCGAACTCCCAGGCCTCGAGATCCTGGTCGGCGAACGCCTGCCGTCGGGCCCGGTCGAGATGGCGGGCCAGCCGAGTGACCCGGCTCAGCACCTGCATCGGCGCCACGTCGAGGTCCGGTCGCTCGCGCTGCCAGGACTCGACGAGCCGATCCACCTCGTCTTCCACCACTTCACCGTACTCGTCAAGACTCTTGACATCGAGACGCCTCGCAGCCGTCGCACATCCAATGCCTCGACATCAGGAATCTTGACATCAAGATATATGCGGACCAGGATGGCGTACGACGATGTGAGGAGACGCTATGGCGACCTGGGACCCGACGCGCTACCTGAGCTTCGCCGGCGAGCGCTCGCGGCCCTTCGCCGAGTTGCTCGGCCGGGTGGATGTGAAGGCGAGCCGGATCGCCGATCTCGGCTGCGGCCCGGGACATCTGACCGCCCTGCTGCGAGCCCGGTGGCCGGAGGCGACGATCGAGGGCGTCGACTCGTCGGCGGAGATGATCGAGCGCGCCACGGCGGACAACGCCGATCCAGAGGTGTCCTACGTCCAGGCCGACCTGCGCGACTGGATGGCCGA
>DATFRX010000118.1:0-4427 GCA_035262905.1 Nocardioidaceae bacterium | reverse complement strand
GCAGCCAGATCTCGTCGCAGTGCGCCGCCAGCAGGTAGGGCACCGAGCCGGGGCCGAACTCGCCGAAGGTCGTGGCGAAGGCCACCGTGGCCTTGCCCGCCTCGGCCACCCGCCGCAGCGCCGGGCCGAGCTCGTCGACGTGCGCGATCGGCACCGACTGCCCGACGAGCACCACGACGCCGGCGACGTCGGAGTCGGACGCGGCCCGTCGCAGTCCCTCGAGCACCTGCGGCAGCGTGGGCTGCTGGCGCTGGCGCAGCGCGGTCAACGGATCGGACGGCGCGGTCTCGGCGAGGCCGCGGGAGAGGTCGATCTCGAGGAGCAGGGGATGCTGGACTCCGGTACGACCTGGCAAGACGTTCTGCACTGCGGCGGGAAGTCGGCTCATGCCTTCGACGCTACCCGGGTCGGTTTGGCCGAGCCGAGTTCTGCCTGACAGGATGAAGGCGCAGGAGGGGAGTATTCCTTCGCGGTGACGTCGTCATCACGGTCGCTCCAGGAGCGATCCGGCGCCGCCGGTCGTCGTGGCTTCGAGCCACTGGCGACGGGAGAGACCTCCGGTGTCTGACTGTTGTCCACCGGAGGAGCCAATTTCGTGGAAGTGTCCACCCTTGCCTGGTCGCTCACGATCGGCATCACGGTCGCGGTGCTCGCGTTCGATGTGGTCGTCATCGGGCGCCGGCCGCACGAGCCGTCGATGCGTGAGTGTGCCATTGCGATCGGGATCTACACGACGCTGGCGGTGCTCTTCGGGCTGTGGATCTGGTACGACTACGGCGGCCGGTTCGCGGGGGAGTTCTATGCCGGCTGGTTGACGGAGTACAGCCTCTCGGTCGACAACCTGTTCGTCTTCATCATCATCATGAGCCGGTTCTCGGTGCCCCGGAAGTATCAGCAGGAGGCGCTGCTGATCGGCATCATCCTGGCGCTGGTCTTCCGTGGCATCTTCATCGCGCTGGGCGCCGTGGCGATCGAGACCATCTCCTGGATCTTCTACATCTTCGGCGCATTCCTCATCTACACCGCCTGGGGGCTGATCCGGCACAAGGACGGCGACCACGACGACTTCCGGGAGAATCGGATCCTCCGGTTCGCCCGGCGCCGGCTCCCGGCCACCGACGAGTACGACGGCGTCAAGCTGATCGTCAAGCGCAATGGCAAGCGGCTGATCACGCCGATGCTGATCGTGATGATCGCGCTCGGGTCGACCGACGTGCTGTTCGCGCTGGACTCGATCCCGGCCATCTACGGGCTGACCCAGGAGCCGTACCTGGTGCTCACTGCCAACGTGTTCGCCCTGATGGGCCTGCGCCAGCTCTACTTCCTGCTCGGCGGCCTGCTCGACCGGCTGGTCTACCTGTCGGCGGGGCTGTCGGTGGTGCTGGCGTTCATCGGCGTCAAGCTGGTGCTGCACGCCCTGCACGAGAACGAGCTGCCGTTCATCAACGGCGGCGAGCACGTCAGCGTGCCCGAGGTCCCGACCTGGCTGAGCCTGGTCGTCATCGTCGTCACTCTCGCTGTTACGGCGGTGGCGAGCCTGGCCAAGAACCGCCGCGAGGAGCCGGCCAAGACCTCCGACTGAGTCGGTGGCTCAGTCCGGCGGCTGCGGCGTGACGCAGAACGGCAGGCCGGCCGGGTCCTCGAAGACAACCCAGCGGTCGATCCGGCGGACCGTCCGGGCGCCAAGCTGCTCGACCCGGGCCGCCTCGGCGTCGATGTCGTCGGTGCCGATGTCGAGATGGACCCGCGTGGACTGCCCGGTGTCGTCCTCATCGAGCCGTTGTACCAGCAGTCGCAGCGGCGAGCTGTCCGGCGGCCGGAGCCGATCGTATTCGGGCCGCCGCGCTCGCTCCGGCTCCCAGCCGGTCGCCTCGGTCCAGAAGGCCAGCTCCGGCTCGTAGACCGCACTCGGGATGTCGAGGCAGACCTGGGCGACCCGGCTGCGATGGCCGTCCGGCCAGGTCGTCGGGGTCGGCCGGGCCCGGTTGGGCTCGCCGCACAGGCAGAACGGGAGGCCGCCCGGCGACGCCATCACCTGCCACCACTCGTGCCGGTCGCCCTGGTGCGCGCCGAGGCCGACCAGCCGCCCGGTCTCGGCCTCGAAGTCGTCGGCCACCAGGTCCAGGTGGACCCGCGGCGGGCCGCCGATCCGCTGCACATGGACGTAGCCGCTGGCGTCCGGGGGCGTGAGGCTGACGAACTCCGGGTGCCCGGTCCATGGCTGACTCGGCGGCCAGCCGGTCACCTGCGACCAGAAGCGCCGGGTCTCGGCCTCGAGATCGGCGGGCACGTCGACGAAGGCGTGCAGCCAGGGGACGGCAGGCATCAGGAGGCTTCCGGCGCGTAGCTCCCGGCGGCGACGAGAGTCTCGAGGCGATCGGCGGACAGCGTGATCTCCTCGATCAGCTCGGTGTGCTCCGGCGCGTGCAGCATGGCGGGCCGCCCGGGCGCCTGCGGCTCGGTCACGAACCCGACGTGGTAGGGCGGCTCGCCTGGACGGGCGAAGAAGTAGTGATCGCCCGGCCGTGCCGAGTCGAGTCCGACGGGCCTGGAGGCGGCCATCTGGTCGCCCGAGTCGCGCGGCACCTCGCGGCCGAGCACCCGGTGCGCCAGGTGGACGAACCCGGAGCAGTCCAGCCCCCAGCCGCAGGTGCCGCCCCACAGGTAGCGCAGGCCGACGAACTGCCGGGCCGACGCGAGCAGGGACGCCGCCCAACCGCCCGTCGGGTCGGCCTCGGGATTCCGTACGGACGAGGTCGGGAGACTGCCGTCGCGGCCGTCGGGAAGCGCCACCGTCGTACGCTCGGCGTCGGCCTCGAGGACAGGCAGGCGAGTGCCGTACGACAGCGCGACCGGGCCGTCGGACGTACGGCACTCAGCCGCTGGAGTGGTGACAACCGCGGCCCGCTCGCTCGGCTTGGCGGTGGCCCCGACATGGGTCGCGCGCACCCAGCCGGGGTAGCCGTCGGGGTGCTGGCCGCTCGGCTGCCAGGGCAGCACGACACGGATCCAGCCGGCCCGCTCCTCGAGCGGAGTCACCGGCTCACCGAGCAGGGCCTGGGTCACCGTGCGGCCATGCAGCTCCAGCCGGCTCGCGGCGTCCATCGACGCGGTCCAGGCCGCGACGTCGGGCCGGTCCGCGGTCGCGAGTGCGTCGTGCTCGCGCGGAGCATCCGGTCCGGTCCACACCGTCGCCACCGGCGCGGCGATCGCGTAGTCGGTCACGATCCAGCCACCTCCTCGATCCCGAGGCCCGGTGCGTCGGGGAGTAGGACGCAGGCGCCCTCGTAGGTCAGGCCGCCGCGTCCCGGCGGTCGTTCGAGCCACCACGCCGCGTCCAGGTCGCTGACCGTGCCGGTGCCGATCGCGGCGACCAGACTGGCAGCAGCACCGACCCCGACATGGGTCTCCATCATCGAGCCGACCATGGTGCCCACGTCGTGGGCCTCGGCGAGCTCGAGCAGGGTGCGGGCGGGGATCAGCCCGCCGGCCTTGGCGAGCTTGACGTTGACCAGGTCGGCCGCCCGGCGCTCGATGACCCGGACCAGATCGCGTACTCCGAATACCGACTCATCGGCCATGATCGGCGTCTGTACGCGATCGGTGACCCAGGCGAGTCCGTCGACGTCGGCGGCTCGTACCGGCTGCTCGACCAGCTCCACATCGGCGGCGGCGTCCTCGAGGGTGACGATCACCCGGACCGCCTCGCGGGCCGACCAGCCCTGGTTCGCGTCCAGCCGCAGCCGTACCTTCGGTCCGACCGCCTCCCGCACGGCCAGCACCCCGGCGGCGTCGGCGGCAGCATCGGTGCCCACCTTGAGCTTGAGTGCGCCGAAGCCGTCGGTGACCCGATCCACGGCCGCCGCGGCGATGGCATGCGGATCGCCGGCCGACACCGTCACGTCGGTCTCGACTTGCCGGGCGGAGCCGCCGAGCAGCACAGACAGTGGTACGCCGCGGCGCCGGGCGACCAGGTCGTGGAGCGCCTCGTCGACGGCGGCCTTCGCTGCCAGGTTGCCGACGACGCCCTGGCGCACCCTCCGTGCCGTCTCGTACAGGTCGTCGGTGTGGCAGCCGATCAGGATGGTCGCGAGCGGTCCTTCGACGCAGGCCTCGCTGCCGGCGAGCGAGTCGCCCGTGACGGCCCAGATCTGCGGTGCCTCGCCGAAGCCGCTGACCCCGTCGGAGTCGACGATCTCGACGATCAGCGACTCGACCGAGGTGGCCCGCCGCAGCGCGGTGACGAACGGCGTGTGCAGCGGGATGACGACCCGGTGGCATCGCATGGTCTGCAGCCGGCTCATCGGACCACCATCTCGTGTCGACGCGTCCAGCACAGGGCGGCGGTGTCGGCAACCAGGCGGTCGGCGGCCGCCTCGTCGAGCTCGGCCCCGGTCAGGATCGCCAGCACGCGGGGCGGCTCGCCG